>NZ_JAVXIQ010000009.1:0-150427 GCF_036648275.1 Hafnia sp.
GCCCCGCGGTGTGCTAGCCCCGTGTATCTCGATCTCATAAACGATCGGCATTACCCTATTGAGCCTTTTTCACATCATAAAACTCAGAAAAAAAGATAAAACGCTTTGGTTAATTCGTGGAAATCGTCCGAGTAAGCATTGCGCTCATCACGAATAACCAATCGGTCTGACTGCGGTGAGGCAGGCTCCACGCCAAATAGCATCAGAGCACGATGTGGCGCTCTATTAGAAAACTCCGCAACTTCCGTATGCTGCAATAAAATCCATCCCTCGCTTGCCGCCAGTTGAATAAAATCAACGCTGATATCGCAAGGCAGAACTACCGCCATTTTTCCCTTATCAGAAGCTAACATGCGCGCATGTTTGAGCAACGTTTGATGACTCAGCTCAGAAGTATAACGGGCGGTGCCTCGGCTCGCGTTACGGCATTCTACGCCGGGCTGATAATAAGGTGGATTGGTGATAATCAGGTCATAACGTGAGGGCGTCTGTGCGGCAAAAGATTGCAGTGCGCAGTGATGTAGCGCCATTCTGCCCGCCCATGGCGACTGCGCGAAATTATCCGTCGCCTGCAACGCAGCATTATCATCGAGTTCAACCGCATCAATTTGCACTGAATCTGTGGTACGCTGCGCCAACATTAACGCTAAAAGGCCGCTACCGCTGCCGATATCCAGTATCTTTCCAGTGATATCGCTGACATCTGCCCATGCGCCCAGCAAAATACTGTCTGTACCAACCTTCATCTCACAGCGATCGTGAGCAACAAAAAATTGCTTAAATGTGAATCCGTTACGACGTAATGGCGCTGATTCTGATGGGCATTGAACCACGGTAACTCCTTATTTTTGGCCGCATAGCATAAAATATCCGCATAAATTCGCCAAGGTTGGATCGGAGTAAACATGCTAATTCCCCCGCTTTAATGGGTGAACATCTGCTCCAACCCGTCTATAATCGGCGCCCCAAGTAGAGGTAGACCATGACAGCAAGCAATTTTTCCGAACTCGAACTCGATGAACGCCTACTCGACGCACTGCGCGACAAAGGCTATGACCGCCCGACAGCTATCCAAGCTGCCGCCATTCCTCCGGCAATGGACGGTCGCGACGTTCTGGGCTCCGCGCCTACCGGAACCGGGAAAACCGTCGCCTATTTGCTGCCAGTGTTGCAGCACCTGCTCGACTTCCCGCGTAAGAAATCCGGCCCACCGCGTATTTTGGTGTTGACCCCAACGCGTGAACTGGCAATGCAGGTTGCCGAGCAAGCCATTGAATTGGCAAAACACACAAATTTAGACATTGCGACCATCACCGGTGGCGTTGCCTATATGAACCACGCTGAAGTATTCAGCGAAAATCAGGACATCGTGGTAGCAACCACCGGTCGTCTGCTGCAATACATCAAAGAAGAAAACTTCGATTGCCGCGCGGTTGAAACCCTGATCCTTGATGAAGCAGACCGCATGCTAGACATGGGCTTTGCACAAGATATCGAAACTATCGCAGCAGAAACTCGCTGGCGCAAACAAACCATGCTGTTCTCGGCAACGCTGGAAGGCGATGCCATTAAAGAGTTCTCTGAGCGTCTGTTGCAGGAGCCGGTTGAAATTGAAGCCGATCCATCGCGCCGCGAACGTAAAAAGATCCAGCAATGGTACTACCGTGCCGATACCCTTGAGCATAAGACCAAGCTGCTGTGTCATCTGCTAAAAGAGCCCGAAGTCACCAAATCCGTGATTTTCGTACGCAAGCGTGAACGTGTTCATGAGCTGGTAAGCTGGCTGCGCGAAGCAGGCATCAACTCCTGCTACCTAGAAGGTGAAATGGTACAGGCCAAACGTAACGAAGCCATGAAGCGTATGCTCGATGGCCGCGTAAACGTTCTGGTTGCCACCGACGTTGCCGCGCGTGGCTTGGATATCCCTGATATCAGCCACGTGTTCAACTTCGACATGCCGCGCACCGCAGATACCTATCTGCACCGTATTGGCCGTACTGGCCGTGCGGGTCGCAAAGGCATTGCGATTTCTTTAGTCGAAGCGCACGACCATTTGCTGTTGGGCAAAATTAGCCGCTACGTTGAAGAGCAGATTAAGTCACGCGTCGTTGACGATCTTCGCCCGACAACCAAAACGCCTAGCGAAAAGAACAAAGGCAAGCCTTCTAAAAAGACGCTGCTCAAGCGCCAAGAGAAAAAGGCTGAAGAGAAGAAAGATAAAAAGGTAAAAGTGCGCCATCGCGACAGCAAAAATGTCGGGAAACGCCGTAAGTCTAAAGAAGCTGAACAGCCGACCAAGACCGAAGAATAAATCAGCACACCGACAAAAAAACCGCCTTTATCGGCGGTTTTTTTTCGTCTTAAGCTTAGGGAATATCCCGCTCATCTACAAAAAGCACACAGCATTATGATATTTCCATTTTTTATTTCAGGCGCTTAACTTATTTATCGCCATATAATGCTAACATCATGAAATAGAATGATAATAATACCGATTATGAGATTGCTACTCATGATGATATTTTGCACCACTAAGCAAGAATCGCTTCGCTATCAGACGTAAAAAAGGAGCCTTTCGGCTCCTTTTTGCTATTTCTTTACGCCTTTAGCCTAAAATTACAGGCTTTCGGTAAAGGTACGAGCAATAACATCACGCTGCTGTTCTGGAGTCAGTGAGTTGAAACGCACTGCATAGCCAGACACACGAATAGTCAGCTGTGGATATTTTTCTGGGTGCTTAACAGCATCTTCCAGAGTTTCACGGCGCAGAACGTTAACGTTCAGATGCTGACCGCCTTCCACACGTACAGTTGGTTTGATATCCAAAGGTACTTCGCGATATTCAATTTTTCCCAGTTCGCTTACTGCAACGATCTGGTCTTCTGCGTAGCCTGCTTTTGCACATACACAACGTGCTTCGTTTTTATCTGTATCGAGCAGCCAGAAAGAGTTCATCAGGTCTGCATTATCAGCTTTAGTGATCTGAATACCTTGAATCATTTGTTGCCTCCGTCAATAGAGCAAAAAAATCTGGGATTAATTTCTTAGTTTACGGCCTTAACTTCGGCCATTTGGTAAAACCAATGTTGTCTTGATGTTTTATATACCAGTATAGAGTGGGGTTTTCTTTGATTTAAATCAATTTTTTAAAGGTGTCAATTTTACCAATTTGGGCAAATTTATGTTTTACATCAAATTTAACCCTCTTGGGATGCTTTTTCTATTTTTGTAAATTTTCAAAAAAAATTTAATTTACGCACAAAAAAACACCAGTTTGGATTGTTTTCTGAAATGGCTAAATTTTCATCACGGTTTAAATTCATCACCTGAAACGGTAAGCTACGACAAAATAATTTCCGTATAAACAAAGAGGAAGTGCAGATGACTTCTCCACAAAACTGGCACGACGTCATCGGTGCCGAGAAAGAAAAACCCTACTTTCACGACACGCTCGCTTTTGTCGCCGCAGAGCGCCAAGCCGGTAAGACCATTTATCCACCGCAAAAAGACGTGTTTAATGCCTTCCGTTTTACGGAATTTAACGATGTGAAAGTCGTGATCTTAGGCCAAGACCCCTATCACGGCCCCAATCAGGCTCACGGTCTCTCCTTCTCGGTGCGTCCTGGCATCCCTGCGCCGCCTTCGCTGATGAATATGTATAAAGAACTGAAAACCGATATCGAAGGTTTCGAAATTCCTCAGCATGGCTATCTAAAAAGCTGGGCTGAACAAGGGGTTTTACTGCTTAATACGGTATTAACCGTTGAACGTGGTCAAGCACATTCACACGCGAAGCTAGGCTGGGAAACCTTCACCGACAAAGTGGTCGCTGCGCTAAATGAACATCGCTCAGGCATTGTCTTCCTGCTATGGGGAGCGCACGCGCAAAAGAAAGGCAGCATTATTGATATCCAGCGCCACCGAGTTTTAAAAGCCCCGCACCCTTCACCACTGTCGGCCCATCGCGGCTTTTTAGGCTGCCATCACTTCTCACAAACCAATCAATTGTTGATTGAACAAGGTTTAGCTCCCATTGATTGGCAGCCACGTTTGCCAGAGAACGGCAGCGAAGAGTAAGTTTCAGGCGAAAAAAAACCAGTCAATCGACTGGTTTTTTATTTTCGGAAAAGACGTCAGGATCACGCTTTCGCTTTAGATACCGCAACCATCGCTGGACGAATCAAACGACCGTTCAAGGTATAACCTTTCTGCATAACCATCATGACGTGGTTAGGCTCGTGTTGTTCAGACTCCATTAGCGTCATCGCCTGATGCACTTCTGGATTAAACGGAACGTTTACTTCACCTACCTGCTCTACGCCGAATTTACGCACCACATCCAGCATGGATTTCAGCGTTAATTCGATACCTTCAATCATAGAGGTCAGTTCTGGGTTAGATTTATCAGCCAGATCCAGCGCACGCTCCAGATTATCAATCACTGGCAGCAGTTCGTTAGAGAACTTTTCTAAGGCGAACTTATGCGCTTTTTCAACGTCTTGCTCAGCACGACGGCGAATATTATCCGCTTCTGCACGGGCACGCATGACAGAATCACGCTCACGCTGAGCGGCTTCCTGCAACTGAGCTTCTAATTCGGCAATACGCTCATCGCGCGTATCAACGACGTCCGCCGCATCGACCTGAGCCTGTTCGTGCTGCTCTTGTCCGTTTTCCATTTCTTGTGAGGCTTGCTCATTCGACATGTTCTGTTCTTTACTACTCATGAAATTCTCCGCGGTTTGGCATTAATCTCGCTACTTGGCTTATTATGGGGATGAAAGCTGGCGATTCAAGAGAACCGCGCATAATGAGAGCCATTAAATTGCGCTCGGTAGGAAAACCACCGTATGAATAAAAAATTTGAATGTATCGGTCTGGTCGGTCACCCGCGTCATCCTGCCGCGCTGGCCACGCACGAAATGCTATTTCACTGGCTTGTCAGCAAAGGCTATCCGGTGATCGTTGAGCATCAAATTGCGCACGATCTAAAACTCGAAAACGCCGAAACAGGCAGCTTGGCGGATATAGGCCAAAAAGCCGATCTCGCGGTCGTGGTCGGCGGCGATGGAAATATGCTCGGGGCAGCCCGCATTCTGGCGCGTTATGATATCAAAGTGATTGGCGTAAACCGTGGAAATCTTGGTTTTCTTACCGATTTAGATCCCGATAATGCTAAACAACAGCTCTCAGACGTTCTGGACGGCGAGTATTTTAGTGAACAGCGTTTTTTACTTGAGGTGCAAGTTTGCCGCGAGCAACAACAAAGACGCATGAGCACCGCCATCAATGAAGTGGTTTTGCATCCAGGCAAAGTCGCGCATATGATTGAATTTGAAGTTTATATCAATGAAAACTTTGCATTCTCTCAGCGTTCCGATGGGCTGATAATCTCCACGCCGACGGGGTCTACCGCATATTCATTATCTGCGGGAGGGCCTATCCTGACGCCAACACTGGACGCCATTGCGCTGGTTCCCATGTTCCCGCACACCCTCTCAGCTCGCCCGCTGGTTATTGATAGCAACAGCAAAATTCACCTGCGGTTTAGCCATTTCAGCAACGATCTAGAAATCAGCTGCGACAGCCAGATTGCGCTACCGATCCAGCAAGGTGAAGAGGTCATGATTCAGCGAAGTCAATTCCACCTGAATCTTATTCACCCAAAAGACTACAACTATTTCAATACATTAAGCACGAAACTAGGATGGTCGAAAAAACTTTTCTGAACAGAATAATTTTTTGCGTTAGCTACTTTACTGTATAAAAAACCAGTTTATACTGTAGTTAAATACAGTTATGTAATTCCGTACAGGGGAATTTCGAATGCTGACGCAGCTGACCATTTCTAACTTTGCTATTGTTCGTGAACTTGAAATTGACTTCCAGCGTGGAATGACCGCCATCACCGGCGAAACAGGCGCGGGTAAGTCGATTGCTATTGATGCGCTCGGTTTATGCCTTGGAGGGCGCTCAGAGGCCGCTATGGTGCGTTTAAACACGCCTAGAGCCGATATCTGCGCACGCTTCTCTCTGGCAGACACGCCATCAGCACGACAGTGGCTTGAACAAAATCAGCTAGATGACAGCAATGAGTGCCTGCTACGACGCGTTATCAGCGCCGACGGGCGTTCCCGCGGATTTATCAATGGCACCGCAGTTCCTCTTTCACAGCTACGCGAGCTCGGCCAACATCTGATTCAGATTCATGGCCAGCATGCGCATCAGTTACTGCTCAAGTCCGAGCACCAAAAACACCTGCTCGATGCCTATAGCAACCAATCTGAGCTATTAGTAGAAATGCAAGCCGCCTATCGCCAATGGCATCACAGCTGCCGCCTGCTGGCTCATCATCAAAAGCAGGTTGCCGAGCGTGAATCGCGCAAACAGCTACTGCAATATCAGCTCAAGGAACTCAATGAGTTTGCTCCACAGCTTGGAGAGTATGAGCAGATCGATGAAGAGTATAAGCGACAAGCCAATAGCGGCCAGCTTCTGACCATCAGCCAGCGTGCATTAAACATGCTGTCTGACGCCGACGATGGCAATATTCTCAGCCTGCTGCACAGCGCAAAACAAAACGTGTCTGAGCTGATTAGCTACGACAGCCAGTTTTCGCCTCTGCTAGATATGCTGGAAGAAGCTTCAATTCAAATATCAGAAGCCAGCAACGAACTACGCCATTACGGCGATATGATTGATATGGATCCTGCTCGGCTTTATGAGTTAGAACAGCGGATATCCCGCCAAATTGCGCTAGCACGTAAACATCATGTTGCGCCGGAAGAACTGCCTCAGTTTTATCAGCAGCTTTTGGACGAGCAGCAGTCACTCAGCCAACAGGAGAGCGATCAAGAACAGCTGGCTGAGAACGTACACAAACATCATGAGTACGCACTTTCGCTTGCTCAACAACTGCACCAACAGCGGGTGAGTTTCGCTCAAGAGCTTTCTCAGCTAATTACACACAGCATGCATGAACTCTCTATGCCTCATGGTCAGTTTGCAATTGACGTTAACTTCATGCCAGAAGCACTCACCGCCGATGGCGCAGACCGCATTGAATTTAGCGTAACTACCAACCCAGGCCAACCACTCCAAGCGTTAGCTAAAGTGGCTTCCGGTGGTGAGCTCTCACGTATTGCGTTAGCTATTCAAGTCATTACCGCGCAGAAAATGGATACACCTGCGCTTATTTTTGATGAAGTGGATGTGGGGATCAGTGGGCCAACTGCCGCTATCGTTGGAAAAATGCTGCGCCAGCTTGGCGAATCAACGCAGGTTATGTGTGTCACCCACTTACCTCAGGTAGCCGGATGTGGGCACCAACATTTTTATGTCAGCAAACACACCGATGGTTCTGAAACTGAAACAACCATGCAATCACTGGATAAAAAAGCCCGTTTACAAGAGCTGGCGCGGCTGTTAGGCGGAAGTGAAGTCACGCGCAATACGCTGGCAAATGCAAAAGAGCTACTTGCCGCATAAAAAACATCAACTTTTTTTGATTCCTGAGGTCATATTGGGGTCTGTTGAGGTTTCCAACTGTTGCAAGGTCGATTATCATCGGCAACCTATGTCCAAAAGGAATGAGATTACTATGCGTTGTAAAATGCTGACTGCCGCTGCTGTGGTTATGGTTACGCTAACCGCAGGCTGTTCAACCTTTGAAAAAGTGGTATACCGTCCTGACATCAATCAGGGAAACTACCTGACTGCTGCTGACGTAGCCAAAATTCACAGAGGGATGACGCAGCAACAAGTCGCCTACACGCTAGGTACGCCAATGCTGCAAGATCCGTTTGGAACCAGCACATGGTTCTACGTGTTCCGCCAACAGCCAGGGCATGAGGCCGTGTCTCAAGAGACGCTAACCCTAACCTTTGATGGCAGTGGTCTTCTGACCGGAATTGAAAACACCAAGAAGCTTCCTGAAAGCAAAGAAGACTGATCAGCGCCGTGAATACGGCTGGTGTAAGAAGTTCTTAAAAAATAAGGCGCCTACGCGCCTTATTTTTTTGCTCGTTCAGCACGTAAACGGCGTAGCTCTTTAGGATCGGCGAGCAATGGACGATAGATCTCTACCCTATCACCTTCATGCACCTTATCTGATAATTTGACCGTGCGGCTATAAATTCCAACCTTGTTTTTCGTTAGGTCAATTTCAGTACGCAATGCTAACAAGCCAGATTGTTGAATCGCCTGCTCGACATTGGCACCTTCAGATAACTTAATACGACGAAGATATTGGCGCTCAGGCAAGGCATACACCACCTCCACATTGATATCAGGCACTGTAGACCTCTTTCGCGCGTGAAGTAAAAGCCTGAACCATATTCCCCGCTAGCTCTTTAAATACCTTACCAAACGCCAGTTCAACCAGCTTATTAGTAAACTCAAAGTCGAGATGCAGCTCAACTTTACACGCATCATCACTTAACGGGATAAAATGCCAGCCACCCAGTAACTTACGGAATGGTCCATCGACAAGCTGCATTTTAATGCTACTGCTATCAGCCAACGTGTTATGAGTCGTAAAAGTTTTGCTTATCCCTGCTTTTGAGACATCAACAGCAGCTGTCATTGAGTTTGGCCCTGATTCTAAAACACGACTTCCTACACAACCGGGTAAAAACGCCGGATAGGCAGAAACATCGTTGACCAATTGGTACATTTGCTTGGCGCTAAAAGGCACCAAAGCAGAACGGCTAATCTGTGGCATATCAATTCCTGAGTAACATAAAACGCACAAATAATACCATTTATCTGTGGACAGAGAGAAACGCGTTAAGCACACTGAGCTAATGTATTAAAAAACAACGACAGCTTAGGGTGAAAGGATGTTCATCCCATGACTGGTTCAGTATAATGGCAGCACTATGACAAAGAAAAAAGCACACAAACCCGGTTCAGCAACGATTGCTATGAACAAACGCGCTCGCCACGAATACTTCATCGAAGAAGAGATCGAGGCGGGGTTGGCGCTGCAAGGTTGGGAAGTTAAGTCGCTGCGCGCAGGTAAAGCTAATATCGCCGATAGCTACGTAACTTTCCGCGACGGCGAAGCATACCTCTTTGGCGCGACTATTCAGCCTCTTAATGTGGCATCTACGCACGTGGTATGCGACCCAACACGTACTCGCAAACTGCTACTGAAAAAGCGTGAGTTAGAAACGCTGTTCGGAAAAGTTAGCCGAGATGGTTTTACCGTTGTCGCGCTGTCTCTTTACTGGAAAAATGCTTGGTCCAAAGTCAAAATTGGGCTCGCAAAAGGTAAAAAAGAGCACGACAAACGCGATGACATTAAAGATCGTGAGTGGAAATTAGACAAAGCACGTATTATGAAGAACTCAAACCGCTAAGCTACTGGCTTTACGGATATATTTTCTGATACAATGCACGATAGTACTTGGGGCTGATTCTGGATTCGACGGGATTTGCGAAGCCCAAGGAGCATGCCGAGGGGCGGTTGGCCTCGTAAAAAGCCGCAAAAAAATAGTCGCAAACGACGAAAACTACGCACTAGCAGCTTAATACCCTGCTTAGAGCCTTCTCTCCCTAGCTTCCGCTCTTAAGACGGGGATCAAGAGAAGTCAAACCCAAAAGAGATCGTGTGGATACCTAGCTTGGGGTTGAAGCATTAAATCTAATCAAGCTAGTTTATTAGTAGCGTGTCTGTCCGCAGCTGGTAGGCGAATGTAAAGACTAGACTAAGCATGTAGTGCCGACGGTGTAGTAATTTCGGACGGGGGTTCAAATCCCCCCAGCTCCACCAAATTCTTGGTTGATGGTTACCAGAGCCATTCAACGAAGTCCTAGAAGCCCGCATAGCGTAAGCCCTGCGGGTTTTTTTGTATCCTTACGATCATCAGGTGAAAGCCGATATCACTTTATGTTAGTCAAACTGAATCTTTTGGGCTTATAGGTCGTTTCAGCGTAAGGTTCTATTATCTCAGCTGAATCTAGTCAAAAATATTCGCAGTTCTTATATGCAAATATTTCCACCAAAACCGCCCATGATCGTATAGAAAAATAGACGAATTTTTAATATTAAAAACCATTACAATCAAATCGTTACGTAAACCCCGCTTTAAAAAGCACAAAAAACATGTGCTGCCGATAGGCTTCGGTTTATGTTAGGATAACTAAGAATTTTGCACGCAACAAAATAAACTACAAAAATAACGAATTTGTAAATATTAACTTTTTTCAGGTAGTGTAGTGGTTATAAAATGATAATAGTTTCAGTATTAAGACAAAGCAAAGATTTCACCGCCAAACATGCTCAATGGCTAAGCAAACAAATTAAGGGACATCGCTTTATTTGCTTAACTGATGCTAAACACATCCCTGGCGTGGAAACAGCCCCCCTTTTGTACGACTGGCCGGGATGGTGGGCCAAAATTGAATTATTTAATCCTAACCACCCTATTATCGGTAAGGAAGATATTTTATATTTTGATATTGATACTGTTATTACAGGTGACATATCAGAGCTCGCAAAAGTCAAAAATTTCACTATGCTGAATGACTTTTCAGAGGCTAATTCAGAATGCCCAGCCCCGGCATCAGGCGTAATGTTCATTCCTGCCGATAAAAAGCACTTAGCATGGGAGAAATTTAATTCAGACCCCGATGCTATCATCAATAGTAATTGCCCTCCGCCATATCACGGCGATCAAGGTTTCATAGGATCTGTATATAAAAATGCCGATCGGTGGCAAAACATACTCCCTAGAAAAATAATTAGCTACAAAGTTGATATTGCAACCAAAGATATGATTGGATTCAACCCAAGTCTGTCATTCGGATCTAGTGCAGGAAAAGTTCCCCTAGATGCTGTTGTTGTTTGCTTTCACGGTAATCCACGCCCGTGGAAAACAGGCTTTAGTTGGGTTCCAACATTTAGCTTAAAAGAAAAAGTCTGCGGAAAATTAAAAGGCCTTAAGCTTAAATTAAAATCATTGAGTTTAAAAAATGACCCTATACGATAATTTAAAAGAATGTTTAACTGCTGAAATTTTAAAAAATAGAAATAAATTTTCTTGGTTTAGGGTTATTAGACGCTGCCTGTCGGAACCCAAAAAACGGTACCTATTCTGGTGGAGAATAGCAAATTACCTCTATCTAAAAGGTGGAAAAATAAATAAAAAATTATCTGCAAAAATAAACAGAAAATTAATTATAAAATATAATACCGAGATTGAACTTGGTACAAAAATCGGCGTTGGTTTGTATATTGGCCACCATGGTGGAATTGTCATATCGAATAAATCAATAATTGGTGATAATTTTACCATTAGACAATGCACGACAATAGGTATAAAAGAAGAAAATGGTAAATTTATACAAATTGGAGACAATGTCAATATAGGTGCTCATACTTGTATTATTAGCGATGGGCTCACTATCGGTAATAATGTTACAATTGGCGCAATGTCGTTTATCAATAAAGATATTCCTTCAGACGTAACTGTGTACACAGAGAAAACTAACCGCATTATATCAAAAGCATAGATTATATTTACTTGAACATATCAAACCATTCAAATAAATTTATCCACAGCAAGAGATTCACATAAAAACAGAAGGTGATTATTTCTCTTAGCCCTTCGTTTTCTTATGCTTATACAGCAACTCATCAGCTATAATTTGTGCATCGCTCAGCGTATCACCGGATTTCATCTGGTAACAGCCATATGAAAAGTTAACAATAGCATCTGTATCTACCACTTTTAATTTCTGTTTGATTAAGTCAATAGTGATAAAAGCACGCTCTACATCGCAATCGATAAGAATAATACAGAACTCATCACCGCCGAGCCTAATACCATAATCACTCTTTCTTATAGAGGTTTGTATCGCGTCTCCCAATAAAGTGATTGCCTTATCCCCCATGTGATGACCTAAAGTATCATTGATGGTTTTTAATTTATCGCAATCAAGAGCAATAATAGTGACTGGCGTATTTTTTTCAGTTAATGACTTTAAACGAGCATCAAGAGTTTGTGTCAGTATTTTTCTATTATATAACCCCGTCATTGAATCTGTTATGTTTTCCAATGAAAGAACTTCATTCTTTGATATCTGATATTTTAAATACCTGCAGAGAGCATACGTTATAAATATATATAAAATAAAAAGAAACGCGTTATTTAAAATAAAATATTGAACATCTAATTTAAGATGAACAGTATAATATCGAGTAATATCTTTATCGTAATTTAAAATATCAAATAATTGTTTATCTGGTTGATTGAAATTGATCTCTTCAGATGAATTTCTATCTATAACTGAAAGCGTAAGATACTTCCATAAGAAAGGGCGATCAAATGTATAGAATGCCTTTGCTAGCTCATTGATACTTACGTCAGTTACAATTATACCTTTAAGATTCCCACCAAAAAACAACGGCGTGATCATGCTAATTATTTTCTCACCGGTATAACCGTCATCATATATATGTGAAGTCACACTTTGCCCATCGTGTAAACTTCTCAATGCTTCATCATCAATTTTGATGCTTCTGGCATTGCTATCTACATCAATAAACTTTCCATTATATCGCAACCAATTATTGAATGCATATCGAGAGCTATCAACTAGCTTATTGATGTATATGTATTGATTTTCAAAGTCAATATAGTATCTAATGCTATCTTGCACTTTCCAATGGTAATTAGAAAAACTGTACTCTTGAGAGATTGCTTCTTCTTGACTATTAAACTTCGCAAGATATTTTATATCTCTAGCCCAATCTTCGCAGGATGAATTTTTAGTTTGTAACGTTCCAGCTAGTTTAGGATATTTATATCCAGTTAAATTCAAACCATAAATATCATTTATACTCTCCATACGGTTACAGATACTCAGCACACTTGAGTCTGCTTTTTTATTTTTATATTCAGAAATTGAAAATGACTTTATTAAATTAAGTGCTATTTTTTGATTTATATATTCTTCAGCAAATATAGCAGAACGGCCTTTATCTACCGTGTAACCTAGATAATTTTTTAAGCCTTGGTAGTCATTCCACAAAAAGAATGCCAGAACCATCGTTGTTAATGACATAGTAATAAAAATTCCCTTTTTATAACTTTTTGTCAGCAACATATTAAAACCCCTTAAGATTATTCTACAAACAATGCAACTTTGTACAAACTAACAGCCATGCACAATATATTAGCAATGATAAGAAATTTAATCTCTCTGATAGTGAAATTGTTATATAAGCATAGCGTTTTCTTTTGTCTGTGATGGCTAAATAATCACAATCGTAACAAGACTATACTTATAGCATGCAAATTATTATTTTTTTTCATTGGGATTTATTGCCCTGATTGTGTTTAAACCTTTTAAATATAATTAGATATGCAGGGGTTTAACGCTCACGTTTTGAGTAAAGAACACACCTAACATTAGGTTCACCATTTATCTACACGATGCTATTCATTGTAATCCTTACTATTTCCTCTTGAAATACGAATGAAAAAGGTTAGTGTAGCTATGTTAACTTACGCTTCGAACGATAGATATTTTCTGTCTTTGCACTTCTAGGAAGGTTCCTTTGCCCAGCCCCACGTTAAAACAGCGCAGCCTCGCCCTCTTCGTTTTCTTTTTCTTACCTGGCGTATCAATGGCGTCATGGGTAACACGAACTCCCGCAATACGCGACAAACTTGGCGCATCGACCGCAGAGATGGGCCTTGTTCTTTTTGGTCTGTCGATTGGGTCAATGGCTGGAATTCTCTGTTCTGGTTATTTAGTGCAGCGCTTTAGCACTAAACCCGTTATTGCTGCAGGAACGGGCTTAGTGATCGCCGGTATTTTGCTGGTTGCCCTCGGAGCATTTTTCTCATCGGCGATCACCGTTTCATCTGGGTTATGCTTATTTGGGGCAGGTATGGGCTCTGCTGAAATAGCCATTAACGTTGAGGGCGCAGATGTAGAACGCATATCACATCGCCCCCTTCTTCCTATGTTGCATGGCTGTTTTAGCTTAGGGACACTGGTTGGCGCTGGGGTTGGTAATGGGCTTACCTCGGTAAATTTCCCCATACAGTGGCATCTTTTATTAATTGGTGTTATTTGCGTTCCGGCAACATTGTGGGCACTAAAATCCGTACCTAAGGGGAATGGCCTGCGTCCAGTAGAACATGCGCAGAATGGTAACCAGACTACACAGGCTAAAACAACTGTTTGGCGAGATAGGCGATTGTTGCTTATTGGCTTAATTGTCCTTGCAATGGCTCTTGCCGAAGGCTCAGCCAACGACTGGTTGCCGTTATTAATGGTAGACGGTCATGGATTCAGCCCTACGTCAGGCTCGTTAATCTATACAGGCTTTGCCTTAGGAATGACCATTGGGCGCTTCTGCGGGGGATATTTCCTGCGTCGATTTGGCCGCGTTAATGTCGTTCGGGGCAGCGCTATATTCGGCGTTATCGGCTTAGGGTTAATTATTTTTGCTGAAAATACATTTTTAGTCAGCGCTTCAGTTTTATTTTGGGGCGTAGGCGCTTCACTCGGTTTCCCTCTTACCTTATCAGCCGCCAGTGACACTGGGCCAAATCCAGCGGCTCGCGTTAGTGCCGTGGCAACCACCGGTTATATTGCATTTTTGGTTGGGCCTCCCATGCTAGGTTTTTTAGGTGAGCATTGGGGATTGCGCTCCGCCATGATCGTGGTGTTAGCGTTGGTCGCTTTTGCAATTTGGCTAGCACCTGCCGTTGGCGAACCGCCAAAATCTGACGCCTAATATACCGACATCTCACCCATCAATTTCTGGCGGGTGAGAACTTAATTCCATTATATTTATTGCATTACACGTCAGATTCAATCTGTTTGGAACCACCTTCTCATTTCTCATTATCTTCGTTTGTTGTGTTTATTTAACGCTATATGCTCAACATCAAGCCTATAGCTCGCGTTGGCAATTCGATTCTACTCAGACTCAAATAACGAAACTAAGCCCTCTGGCATACTCAGGAGTGAGTCATGAAAGACTCGACCATACAGATCCTACAAAACAACATGTCATGCCTGCATCAGGTAATTAGTACTAATACTCAAAGCGGGCTACACGGTAATTTACTCGATGTACTGGCACTAAGTTTTAATCTGTTAAATATGAGCAACAATGAATTAATCCAGCTACAGCAGCAACAAGATTCACTTTCATGCCATTCAGTGGGTTTAGTTATTCAGCAGTGTAGTGCCCTATTGTGGATGGTGCTCGAATATGCCAGCGCTCAGATGGAACAATCTAGCGTGGATAAGTTAGCCGATATATATCTACATACGCATTATCTTGCGCGGTCAATATCCGGCACTCCGTGCCCATCATAAGCAAAGCTCCAGTCACTCAGTGGCTGGAGCCTTTTTGCGAGTCTGCCTCTATATTTTTATTTGCGTGATTTATAAAAACAGCGCCCAAATAAAACAAACAATAAAGAGCACCAAAGCAGCAGCAGGAACCCAAAAAGCCTGATCGGACGTTTTCACTACGTTTTTCCTTAAACTCATTTATTTCACCATGCCTTGATGAACATTCAATCTCTGCGGCAGCAGGTAGTTATGAATAAACCTTACGGAGACATAGCCAATAACTAACGTCGCAATCACTGCTTCTACCGTCGCCATCATATGCAGTTGGTGCGCATACTCCGCCGCTTGCGGGTAACTGCCCACGAGGTTTGCCATTTTATAAAGTGCGGTAGCGCCAATCGCCATAGGGAACGTAAAAGCGGCATAGCCTGGGCTAAACGGCAAGCGCATTAGGCGGAAGAAAGCACAATAAATAACTATGGTCATCAACAGTGCGATACCGAGCAACACCGCACAAATCAGCATTGAAGGCTCTTTGACAACGCTCAGATAGCCCGCTAATGACAAACTGGCCGGTGCCGCCATAATGGCAATCGTTGGTTTTGCTGCATCGGGCACTTCATCGCGAAACATGAAGCGGTAGATCATCATTGGCAGCATCAGCAGGTAACTCACCATCCCAATTGCCAATAAAATCAGTGCAAACTCAGTGTAGGCCTCACTTGGGCAAGTCACATCTGCCACAATAATGCCCACTGGCGGCACAAACCAGCTAGGAACTAGATGATGTAGCTTAGGTTCTTTCGCGCGGTGATAAATGAAAAGCGACAGCGAGACCAGATGAACAATAACAGCCCCCAGCCAAAGCATCTGGCCCGCCGTCGGCATAAAGTTACCCAGCGCCTTAGAAACCACCATTGCAGCCATTGCAAAGGTAGGAACAATGCTTCCCACCACCGGATGTTTAAGATCTTGAGTCAGCGTATCGGGATGAAAAATAAAACGAATAGCGAGAACGGCAAGCAATAGCCCAGCAATCAATGCGCCCACGTTTTGTCCCACACCGTGAAGCGGCAAAGCATTCTCTAAACACCATCCCAAACTTGCGATCCCCAGCGCTAAACCCGCTACGGGAGTTGGCAATCCGCGAACCTTATGATGTAGGTATCTCAACATGTCATCACCTCGATTTTTTCATTCTTCTGCGGTAAAAACTATAGCCATCCGCTATCATTTAAAAAATCGAGTTATTTTTTACATTAGGTTTAGAGAAACTAAACGATGAATATTACCTTCAAACAACTTTCCGTCTTTGTCGCCATCGTCCGCAGCGGCAGCATGACGCTCGCCGCAGAAAACCTGTTTATGACGAAAGGGGCCATTTCACAGACATTGGCTGAATTAGAGAGTCAGCTAGGAGTACGGCTCTTTGATCGTCAACATGCACGCTTATATATTAATCATGAAGGACAAAAGTTACTGCCTGTCGCCGACGAGCTTTTGTCTCGAATGCAGGGGGTTGAACAATTATTCGGAGAGAATAGCCAAGATACCCAGCTCAAGTTGGGATGTACCAAGACTATCGGCAGCTATCTTCTGCCTGACATGCTGAAGGGGTTTAAAGAACATCAAGGTTGGTTGCCACAATGTACTATCGCCAACACGCAAAAAATCAGCACTATGGTCAGCCATTTTGAAATTGATGTGGCGTTACTGGAAGGGCCAGCTAGCGAACCTAACCTTATTTGCGAGCCGTGGTTAGAAGATGAAATGGTCATTATCGCCGGTAAAAACCATCCGCTCGCCACGCAAGAAACGGTTTCATATCAGGTACTGAGTCAAGAACGCTGGCTGCTACGCGAGCAAGGCTCCAGCAGCCGTGCCTTTTTTGACAATCAGTTGGCACTACATTTAAGCAATCCACAAATCGCTCTTTCACTGAACGCTTTTGACGCCATTCTTTCTTGCGTTGCTCATCACTTAGGCATCACTTTTATTTCAAAGCGCATGCTACATAGCTCATTTTATACGGGGCATTTTGTGCAATTGCATACCGAGCAGCGGTTTATGCGGAAGTTCACACTCTGCTACCACAAAAGTAAGTTTATCTCGCCAACATTAGCAAGCTGGCTGAGCTTCAGTCGCTCATGGCCTCACTCCTAACTAGCTTGGCTTGTCATATTTAAATAACGACTGAACAGCGCAAATGATCGTAACAAACTGTTTTTAAATGAAAATATTTACAAAAGAGAGAAAGCTAGGCATCAGAGTGCTTTAATAGGTTTTTATGCTAATTTAGCATGATAAATTAGGCTATTTGGTCGCAAAATAAATATCAGATCATCCATACGATAAATTACCTCGCATTTTATTTCACGCCATAAAGTTAGTTTTTACCGGCATATGAATACGTTACCCTTACTGCGCTCAATATATCTCCCAACGTCATTTGAGCAGAGCTAAACGCAGGAGATAAATCCCGTTTTATGTGGTAACGAGTTAATAAAATGAAAATACGCCTTTGCGACGTAAAATTATTTCTTCTGGGAGTTTTGCTCTCGATTAATGGCTCTGCATTTGCAGCTTTAGCCCCGGTGAGTGGCGGTCAGGCAAAAGATGACTCCAAAAGCACCCTATACATTCGCGGTAATATATTTGAACCCGCCGCCTGCAAAATTAACCAAAACAATAATCTCGATGTGGACTTCAAACGCATCGCACTGAAAAAAATTGACGGCGTTGCTTTCGCCAGCGTAACTCCTGTCGATATTGTATGCAGCATCACAACGGGAGCAGCCGTGCAGCTAGAATTTCAGGGCACATCATCAGGTAAAAGCAACTACCTGACCACAACCCTCGATAATCTGGCCATTGCCCTCTCAGACGATGCGACAGGCAAAAATATCGATCTGAATACGTTCTTTACCATTCAGAAAACGCAGACTATTCAACTACGCGCGGTGCCAATAAAAATATCTGATGCGGTGGAATTAAAAGAAGGCGAATTCAAAGCCACATCCACGCTGATTACACGCTATCTCTAACAGGTGATAAATGAAACACGCTTTATTTTCAAAACTTGATGCAAAACGCCTGCTACCACTTGCGGGATTATTGTTCGCATCGTTTCATGCTTCTGCTTTTGATTGCGTTGAATACGGCACCAATGTTGTCGATAAACCCGCTATTGATATTGGCGAATTAGCTATCCCCGCTAACGTTCCCGATAAAACCAAAGTGTGGGAGTCTAATCCGATTACGGTTACCGCCTACTGCGACAATAACGTTGAGTCAAACGTAAGAGACTATGTCACTTTCTATTTCAACCCAAAATCTATGTCTCTCGGTCAAGGACTGAGGCTTGGGGTGACTTATGAAGGAAAAGATCTTGAGCAAAACGGACAAGGATTGCAGGTGCCTGGTGGCGGTCCTGTTTATAAACCCGGCTACGGTACTCCGACCTCTAAGATCGTGACCGTTACTTTCCGCCTTTATATTCGTGTAGACGGTAAACCGCCAGCTTCAGGCCACTATCAGGGAGCCGATCAATTTGTCGTATTCCAGCTCGATGGCGCCGGTGGGATAAACTTTCAGCCTAAGGCTAAAAATCTCAAATACTCTTTATCAGGTTTAACCGGAACACGTTTTTTAAGCTGCGGTGCGCAAATAAAGCTCTATCCAGAAAATCAGAATCTCGACTTTGGTGATATTGACCGAACAACGCTCAGCAGCGGTAGCGTACTCTCAAAAGAATTTAGCGTAAAAGCGGTAAAGGAAGGCGGATGCCTAGAAGATTTCTCCTTAACCTCTGAGTTCTCAACAACTGAACCCCTGCTGGATAGCACACATATTAATTTAAATAACGGCGTAAAACTCAGTTTCACGGATCAAGATAGTAAAGCCGTCGAGTTCAATAAATATACTAATTTTGGCAGTATGAAAGGTATTACTGAGTTGAGTAAAAATTACAAAGCCAGTATTTCAGTGATACCAGGACAAACGATCAAAACAGGGCCTTTCGTGGCAACGACGATCGTTAAAGTCAATTACTATTAACTGCATTTAGAAAAATCCTAATATTCTATTTTACTAAATGATATTTTTAGATTAATAAGTAGAAACGCAGACGAGGTTCCCCTCATCTGCGCTATTATTAAAACATATATTAAATTCATCTGCTGATTATTAGGATTTTTCCATTGCAAAATGCCGCAAAAATACTCCGTACATAAATATGTTCGGAGAAATGGAAATGCGACAGTCTACCCGCTAAAGGAATAAGTGCAAAAGTTAATAATCAACGATGGGGTCTAGCTCTAAATTAGCGGGTTGGAATACACCAGCGTAGAGAATTGCTACGACCAGCTCCTCCTTGATAGCAATTTACCTTGCCTTCACCGACAAGCTGCAATAGCCAGTGGCGTGTAACATAAATGCTTTCACCACTTTCTTCTGCAACTTCTCTGGTTTTTGGCCAACATGATTCAGGTAGATAAGGGTCTGTACTGCGAGTTTCCCCCATTCTGATTGAACATATTTTACCCAGGTTCATGTAGATTCTTTCTTTCTTCGTTAATTTATCCATTTCCAACTCCATTGACTCGTTATCGTTGAACGTTATGTGTCTTTGTTGTTGCTACCGCATGTGCGGCAATTCTACCGTCCCTGGCGGATACTTCTCTCATCGAGGATGAGGGTCCAAACTCAATTCCATTAAAGCGCGACAGTATGAATTAATTCCTCTTGCATACGATGTTTATTATTCAACTCAATCGCCGGCGTGTTTAAATAAAAAAGGCGGCGACGGCCAGAGACATAAGTGAGTCTCTCTTCGTAAAGTTTCATCAAAGCCAAAAGCTCTGCATCGCTATTCAAATTAAATTTATGCATAACAGAGCGTTTATGACTGCTGATGGTTTTAATATTTAATGAAAGTATCCATGCGATGCGTTCAACGCTAAAACCTAGGCATATATAACGCACTACCTTCTCTTCCTGAGGAGAAAAATAAAGCGCTTGGCATTCTTGGCAGTTGCGCACTCTTTCTTCCCCTAGTTGTGCATGCTTCCATGCCTGTAACAGTTTGAGACTCAACGAATTCAAAGTCTCTTTACGGCTGATAAACAGCACGCTTTTCAAACAATCAGGTAGCCGTGACAACGGTGGCTGCGCTGCTTCACTGCATACACCAACCAACAACGAATTTGCCTTTCGATGTAATAACTCATGGTGACAAACTTGAGCACCACCATTTTGGAATATCTTTACTACAATATCGGAAGCAACCAAGTTCTCTTGACTGGTTTCGAGTAATTCAAGCGTTCCATAATCACTTGAAGCAAAGTTTTTCTTTATAAAATGCCACAGCCCTTCACGGTAGAAGGCATTATCATCATCAATCAAAACTCTAATCATCTTGTCACCCGGAAGCTTATTATTGGATTATTGTTTCTGGCCAAAGATAGCCTTGTAAATGGCTAGCACCTGAGCGAGCAGCAATATCCCTATGCTGTAAAGTTTCAATACCTTCAATTAATACGTTAGATGTTATTTGATAACACCTTTTAACTAGTTGATTGAGCTCGAGTGGTGAAAATTGAGTACGCCAAAAGGCGTACTTATCAATCTTGATGCCATCAAAGCAAAAATTAAGCTCACACACCGTAGATAATAATGGTTCATCAAGATCGTCGAGCCAAACGGCTATATCACGTTCACGCAATCGCTCAAGGTTATTGACTAGCTGTGCTTTGTCTACATCATTCAGCCCAACTAAATTCTCTGGATCCTGTAGTTCAATCACTAACTTTTGTTCTGGAGATATCTGAATTTTATTTTCTAACTCCGAGCCCAACAGATCGCGAACAGATAAGTTTATAAAATAATGGTATTCCGCAGGATTACTCGCCACCTGTTTAACCTGTTGGTTGAAAATCGAAATTAATATATTTTCTGGTGCATGCTGAAAGTAATATTCAGAATCAACATCCTCGGTAAAATAGCTAAGCACTTCATACCCAATAATCGAGTCTGTTTTCAATTCAACGATAGGCTGAAGTTTAATTCCTGCTGGCGACTGATGGTCAAACATAGTCATTCCACCTCCCTTGACGTAATGGCTATCGAGTTTTGAAAACGAGGATCATGAGAAAATATTAGGCTAGCCTCATGGCGTTGTTTTTCTGCCTCATCTGCTTTATTGCTAAAATTCAATATGGCAATACGATAGGCATATACATTTTGATCAACATGGTGTGAAAGATAGTGCTGCGACCACGTGATATAGCTCTGTAATATCTTAGGGTCACGGCTGACGTTATATTGCAAAAGCTGGTTCACCTGACGATCATATTCAATGCGTTCTTGAAATATCCAAGGCTGCCAAAACTGTTGCTCTAATCGAGGAAAATCAATATTTACCTGTCTTAACTGTAGCTGTTCCGCCTTAGTCAACAGCACTTGGGTTTGTAATGTTGAAAGCATGATTCCAAGACCACCACACGCCCCGATCAGGGATACTGCTCGAATGGTCCCCGCAATCTTGGGTTTCGTTATCACACGCGGCTTAGAAAGCGCCGAATCCGTTAGACTCAACAACAATAAGAAAATCAGCCAGTGCCCTGTGGACATATAAAACGGATATTCCAACTGGGTATGCACCGCGAAAGGCAACATCAGAAGCCATAGCGTAAACAGGCTTTTATCCGTTTGCCGCCAAGCCAATACCATTAAGCGAAAATAGGCGATAGCCAGAAAAATATATCCCACCAGTGCCGCAACACCGCCCTCAACCCAGCCAAATAACAGCTCGTTATGTGGGTGGGTAATAACGCCCATTCCGGTTATCGGTGGCGTCATGCCAAGGGCGAAATGGGCAAAGCTGTACTCGAAACTGCCATATCCCCACCCAAGAATCGGATGGTTCATAATCATCGCCAGTGTAATCTGTAAGATTTTCCAGCGTTCCAGATTTGAACCATCATGAGAGACGGGTATAACCAGCTCAGCACCGACTAACAGCGTATAACCAAGCAAAATACCGCTGATAATTAAGCCGATAAATGCAGTCGTCCGACGTGGCTGATTCCTTACGCGTAATAAAAAGTTGATCAGCACAACGGCTATCGCACCGATATAGCCGGCACGCGACTGAAGCAAAACGAGCATCGCGGGCAACAAAACCAGCGCAGCCAACTGCTGTAGATGTATTAGCCGATGAACAACTGAACTTACTTTGCTTCTGATGTTCAGCGATTGGGGCAAATAAAGCAGATGCAACGAGCAGGCCAGCCCCGTGGCCATAAACGAAGCCATCACATTGACCTGACGAAACACGCCGGTTGGCCTAACGCCCTCATCACCCAACGCCATCAAACCTGAGAGTGGAGGCAGCAGAGTGAGCTGAATAAACCCGATGACGCTCTGCACCAACGTCGCAAACAGCAAGAAATTAAGCAGCAAGATGCGCCAGCGAGAGCTAAAGCGACATTGTAATAAGGTGAAATAAAAAATTAGCCCTGCCACTACACCTGCCATTTGCAGAAGTGCCTCTTTCAGCCATTTTTCTGATGTATAAAACAGAGGAAGTAACAGCAATAAAATGCCGATAACAATTAAATTGGATGTGGTTGTCGTAATAATGGATTGATGGCGATTAAACAGCCAATAGGCAAGAACAGATAGCGCAATAAACACCCAAGCAACAATATTTCCCGGCACTCGTAATCCGCTTCCACCCATACTTGGAATAAAGACGTGCATCGCCAATGCTAAGTAAATTAGCAGCATGACTGAAATGGCTTTTCGGTTAATCACTTGCATTCTTTACTCTTAATAACGCTTTACGCTATATCGATTGGAAACACCTTTCGATAAATATATCGACTAGGGATATTCAAGATGAAATTCTGCCGTAGTATTAAAGTCCCCTTCTGTAATGCTGTGGTCGGCAATACTTTTTGGTGACGCCTGTAAAAATGCAGCGAACTTAAAGGAGTTGGCGCCTTGAGTCAGGCTGTACTTAGCCGAACCCGTATTCAGTGGGATAAGCGTAGATGGGTTTTGAACATCACCAGATATCGACTCTATGCCGATTGCCAAACCTTTAACCTGAGCACTTTTTAAAGAGAGATACCCTTTTTGATCGCTATCTTCTGCGCCAATAAAAGACACCAACACCGTTTTCGAAATTGAAACGTCACAATTTTTAAGACCAATGCTGAAAGGTTTAGAGTCAGAGCGACCTGCTGAATAAAATGTCTTAATCGCAGTAACACCAAAATCCACACTCTGCCCATCAGAGTTTATGTCAACCTCACAAGGCTCACTGACGACTTCACCATGAAAGTTAATATCTATCGTTGCCCATGAAGTGCTTGAAAATAGCGCTAAACATAGCAAGGCTAAAAACTTCATATTTATTTTCCTCAGCATAACTACGAGCGCATATTTCTGATTAAAATGCTTTACTGGTACGAAATATTTAAATTAACCGTGGTATGAAATTCACCTTCGATCAGTTCTTCAGGAATTCGCTCCAGCATGGCATGCATCACTAAATCCATATTTCCTTGAGACATGATCAACGGCTCGCTATGTTCGCCGGGGATCAACTGACGATGTCTGTCATCTTCCAATCGCAAACCAACCCCTCGTGCTGAGCCAAATATCTTCATCAGATATTTATTATTGTCACTCTCCACGCCATTCACGGTGATATAGGAAACCAACTGTCCAGGAAGATAGGTGATATTGCCGCCGTGCATATTGTCTCGCGGTGAGTTGCCCACTACGCCGCAGTCTTTCAGTCGGATATGCACCGCTACGGGATCGGTTCGATTTCCCACCCGATTCAAACTCACACGGGAAATCGTTCCTAAATTCACCGATTGTTCTTTCGATTCCATTTCCAGTACGCAGGTCGGTTCCGTTAATGCGCCCTGTACTAGGAGCTCGCCATGCATACCAAAAACATCCCAGCCATCAATGTCTTCTGCATTAGCCAATCGCAGATCCACTGCGGTGATACTCCCTGAAAACAGGAAGAGCCACAGCGTTGTGCGAGCAAACTTTAGACATGAAGTACGCATAGCATTCACCACTAGCCTTGGTTGGCAACGGCACGGCACTCGCTACCATTACAGGTAAATTTCAGTTCAGGACGACCGCCAAAATCGTTGATATAGGTGACATATGGCGTGGCATAAACTGGGGAAACCGCCTTAAGCGTCGATTTTGGCGGCACCATCACAGGACGAAAATCATTTGCTGAATCCGACTTCGCCTGCCCAGAGATACCAATCACGGTGAGGTAATAAGGCGTTGGGTTGTGGATCTGATATCCATCACCGACTTTAGTCAGCACAACTTTTTCCTGCCAAATCACATCTGAATCGATCGCGATCGGCGCTGGTCGATAAAACAGTTTGATCTTGGTTTGCAACGCAATCTGCATCACGTTTTGTTTAGTACTACGCGGCGGGATTTCACGTACGTTGAAATAGAATACAGACTCGCGATCCTGTGGAAGTTTGGCAACCCCAGCCATAGCATTGATTCGGATCTGGCTCTTAGCACCAGGTTCAACGCGTTGAACAGGCGGCACAACCACCAGCGGGTCGGTGATCTTCTGACCATTACTATCTTCCAACCATGACTGTGCCAAATAAGGCAACTGAGTATTATCGTTGCGAATATTCAGGCTGATCGACTTTTGGCTACCGTCAAAAATAGCGCGAGTACGATCGAGAGCAATGGCTGCATCGGCTGCCTGAGCAGCCAGTAACAAGACGAAGCCTAATGATAAAGTTTGTTTTAATTTCATAATGTTATTGCTCTTCATGGATGTTATTTGTCGGTTCTAAAGCAGCGCTATCTTTCGCTACCGTGGATGTTTGGCTTTGCGCTACCGCATGACACGGCAAAAGCAGTTGCTCCTGATCTCGCAAGGTTTTAGGAATGGATATTGCGCACTGTGCTGCGCCATCCCATAACACGTCGAGTGACTCCCCGCCCTGTAGGCCGGTTAACCAGGCTATGCCGCCATCACCTACGATCGCCAATTCCTTGCCTTCACTATTTCTTATGCTGGCACCAAACGGTGGGTGGCTCCCATCTGCCAGTGCCAGTACCGCCAGCGCTTTCGCACCTTTGATTACGCCAAATTTACGGTAACCAATTGCCCCGTCGGTCAGCGCTGAGTCCACTACGGAGCGGCTAGAATCCACGTCGTCGGCCATTTTGGTTAAATCAATGCTGGTTGAATTACGGTAATAGCTGTTCATATCCGTAATCACCCCAATGCCGTAACCGTTGGTATGCACGCGGCCACCGTTAATCGGAACGCCACCAACGCCTTCGGTATCCACCATCAAACGCGTACCTCCGCTGATCCCGCCCGAATGTAACGCGGCACCTTTCGCCGTAATCGTGGCACCACCCTGCATCGTCATCCCCGCCGAGCTATAGTTGCCCTGCGAATAGGCGGCGTTGGCGCTCATATCAGCGAAATCGCCGCGATGGCTGTAGTAGCCATTAAATTGTGTACGGGTGCTCTCATCGCCGCCGCTGCTTATCCCTGTTGATACTCGGTAGTTATTGTTGTTATCAACACGGTCGTAATAGCTCACGTTCTGGCTATATCGATTGTTGCTGTACTGGCCGTCATAGCCGATTGATGCAGAATTCCCCATCGGAATAGATAGGCTCACAAATACCGCATCGTCGTTGCGTTCGTTAATCTTGCTGCGCGTGGCTGAAACGTTGAGAGACACATTTTTCAGTGAAAATAGGCTCACATACGTGCTTCCAGACAGGCTATACCGGTCATCCGTTGGCTGATCCCAATAGGTCTGGTGGCTATAGCTGAAGTAAAAACTCAGTCCCACTTCGGAGAAGTTTTTGTTCGCCGTGATGGTATAAAGCTCTTTATCGTGGCCTGAGTTTTCCTCGTGATAGCGCGCATCCAAGAATTCGCCCATCGACATATAGTCACGCTCGGAGAAGCGATAGCCCGCAAAGGTCACTTCACTATCGTACTCATCAAAACGTTTGGAATAGCTCAGACGCCATGACTTTCCTTGACGTTTCTCTTCTCCGGGTAAGCGCGCAAAAGACTGCGTCACGTCAGCAGAAACAGCCCCGAGCAAGAACAAGTCGCGCCCAATACCCATCGACGCCGAATTGTAATCACCTGCAAGAATGCTACCGCCATACAAAGACCAACTATTGGCAATCCCCCATGAAAACTCACCGGTTGCAAAAGTTGGACCTTGTATATGATGTTCGTAGGTTGACGGACGCCCCATCGCAAACTTATAACGCACCATTCCGGGGCGGGTCAGATAAGGGATCGTCGCGGTATCAACCTGAAATGTTTGAACCGTCCCATCCTGTTCCTCAACCTTTACGTCAAGCTTACCGGTCACTGCGCTACTCAAATCTTGAATACGAAATGGACCCGATGGCACCGTGGTTTCGTACAGCACACGTCCTTGCTGAGTCACCACAACCTTAGCGTTCGTTTTAGCAATCCCTGAAACTTCCGGTGCATAGCCACGCAATGCAGGAGGCAGCATTCGGTCATCGCTGCTTAAAGACATCCCGGTATAGCGCCAAGAGTCGAAAATACTGGATGAGAGATAGTTCTCCCCCACCGATAGCGTTGAACGTAGCGCCGGCAGCGCGCGATACATATAAACGCGGCTCCAATCCATATTGTGCTGGCTGCTCTGTGATGAGCCTGAAGCACGGCTATAGCTGCCCTGATAGTCACCACGTAAACGCCAAGCACCTGCGTTAGCCCCCACGGTTCCGCTTATGCTGGCATTTTGGCTATTGCTACCTTCATTAGGGCGACTCATCGAAGCATTCAGGTTGTAGTCCAGCAGCAAACCGGGGATGCCTTCATCCCAACGTGACGATGGCACCCAGTTCGGATCGCTGTACTCGATCCATGCCTGTGGAACAGAAAGCTGCAAACTTGAGTTCGATAAATCGCCACGAACTGTTGTGCCATCCAACTGACTGAAATCCGCACACTCCCCTTGATGCCAGTAGGTCACTTTATTTAAGGCGGCAGGCTTCAATCCCAATTCACTGACTATTTGCGGTGAAACGCAGGCTTCGCTGCTGTCTGCCTCGTTATCACGCGGGTAGTAATTAAAAGGATACTCACCCACGTTTTGGTCATTTACTCTCAGCGCTAACTGATACAGACCAGGCAAGATATAGTTGGCTTTTGAGAAACGAGAAAAGTCGATATTTGCCTTATCTGCGGTATCTAGCATATCCGTATTAAATTCCACGGCCTTGCTGGACATACTGGTGCTAGCCAATGCAAACGCCATGGCCAAACTGATTTTATTGATATGGAATGTAGACATTACCGTCTCTATTATTTTCTAGCCCAGATGTACCAAACAAAAACAGTTCTTACAGAAAACCATTCACCAAATGTGCGCATAACATGAAGATAAAAATCTGCCTGAAATTCGTTTTTATGCGCAAACTCCCCTTACCCAATATGAGGTAACGATGAGGAGAGTAATTATTTTTCTATAAAATCTTTTTTTATAAATATTCCACTTTGAACTTCACAATAACGCTGTAACTCCCAGCGCGTAATTCGTGCTTATTTCGCTGAATCGCCAGCTTATAATTCAAATCCATCGACCCCACATTCAGTGGAATATCCGGTAAGGCTTTCCCCGGCACAATAGTATTGCCAGCCTCATCTTTTAGTATCAGACCAATCCCGCTGGCCTCTCCATGAATACTGAGTAAATTGGCCGTATCGTCTCTCACCCCATCAAACGTGAGGTGTACGCTTTTAAAATCAGGACGCAAATTATCCTGAGAAGTCAGTTCACAGTTTTCCAATTTGATGACAAATGCTTTTTCAGGACCTTGCCCAGTACGTGCAAGCTCGCTAACGGGCAGAGTACCCAAATCAATAACCTGCTCTAATGATCCAGAAGATATGCTGCATGCGGTTGCCACTAAGGTGCCGCCCATTCTGACGCGCCCTTGCTGAACATCCATAGCTCCCGCCGTTGTTACAACTAAAACCATAAAGGCACAGAGCGTACGGACCACCATGCTATCTCTCCTGCTAAACCACTCTCTGGAAATAAGGGCGTTGTCATCAACGCCCTCATCCATGACCACAACATAATTTTTAAATAATCTTTCCTGTAATCAAGCACTCAGCATTCTCAGTGCAGTTACAGTTCCAATCATTCAAGAACAATTAGTTGTAAGTAATCACGAAGTCAGTCTGGCTGGTGAAATCACCTGCGGTGATAGCAGAACCTGAAGCACCTGTTGCCTGCACGTAGGCAGCAAAGTCAAGTGAGTTATCGCCTTGAATCAAGGTCTTAACTTCAGTTTCTTTACCCAGTTCGAAATCTTTACCGTTAGCATCGGTAATACCAACACCCACGCCTGATGCTGTGCTGCTGACAATACCTAACAGGTTGCTTGAACCCTTAGCGCTAGTACCGTTGAAAGTAATAGAAGCTTTAGGTGCAGCACCGCCGCTAACGTCGCAGCCAGTCAGCTTGATGTGGAAATCAGATGGAGTTGATTTAGCACCGTCTTTCAAGGCTTTAATTGCAATGGAACCCAGATCGATAGTCTGGTCGCTGTTATTAGGCGCGATTGAACATGCAGCATCAACAATAGAACCGTTGAATTTAATAACACCGTTGCCGCCTACTGTGCCTGCTGCATTAGCCGCCGCAGACGCAATACCCATAGTCATAACCAATGCCACAGCTAATTTATTCATTTTCATTTTTGTTTCCATAATTTAGATAATAAGAGATCCTTCGCCAGTAAAGGCGAAAATATCCATAATGTATTTATTCCCTGTGAAATTTTATTTTGTGGTTTTCAGATAAATATATTTATTAATTTATCTTATGCAAACAGGAGATTAAGCCATAACACCAGTTAAAAATTTCACTTCCCAGATAAAAATTGTGTAATCCGTACTCATATCTGGCTCCGGAAATAATAATTCCGACATTGTCATAAAAAAACAAAAATTTACACTAATAGGTTAATACGACAGTTTCACCTAAATAGGATAATTCCTATGACTTATGCGAGCTACTTTGTCGCACATTGAAAAGTTGCGATATATAATCTTTTAAAGAAAGATATTATAAAAAGTTAAATTTTATAAAGTGTAAAAATCCGGTGTTTAAAGCTAAAAACCACTGTTTTTGATCAAATCAAAAACAATAATTAAACATAAATGCAACAATGGGAGATGAAATACATATGTTGCAATAGGATTAATACCAAATAATAAATTTTATTGTTTTTAATAAACGTTCCTAATTCTGCAAATAGTTTTTTTACTTCCCGAAAAATACATTGATTTTCCTGCCAATTAGGCCTATTCGCGCTAGTAGCATGATTATTATTTTATGGAAATATATCTCTCAGGATTTGCGATGTTATAACAAAAATAATGTTGTGAAATGGTGGTGAAGCGGTAAGGAATTTACGAAGGGAAAGTGCGGCAGAGCCCCTGTACCAGAGGGATACAGGGGAAAGTGAATGTTGAGAGGAACGTTAAGCGGGAAGAACTATGTTGCTATCAGCCAAGCTGCCAATCTCGTTATAGGCTGCACATGCGGCGTCTACGATATGCATGGCAACAGCCGCGCCGCTGCCTTCGCCCAAACGCATTTCTAGCTGAAGATAAGGTTCAAGTTTCAGCTGTTCTAACGCAATACGGGCGCCTTTTTCTGCAGAAAAGTGAGAAGGGATCAGATAATCGTGAACCTGCGGTGCAATCTGGCAAGCAACCAGCGCCGAGGCGTAAGAGAGGAAGCCATCAAGCACCACCGGAAGCCCCGCTGCCGCAGCACCTAACATCAGCCCTGTCATACCCGCCAAATCGAAGCCTCCAACTTTAGCTAACACATCAATTCCATCGTCTGCGTTTGGCTGATTGCAGGCAATAGCACGGCGCACCACGCTAACTTTGTGCTGAAGTTGGTCGCTCGGGAAATTGGCTCCAATGCCGACAACGCGTTCCGGGTCGTTATCCGTCATCACACTAACAATCGCGGCGGCAGGGGTGGTATTCGCTATTCCCAATTCGCCGACACCGAGCAAGCGCACGCCACTCTCTGCCTGTTGCATCGCCAGCATTGCCGATTTAACTAATAGAGTTTCTGCCTGCTCACGGCTCATCGCGGCAGTTTGGGCAATGTTTCCACACCCTCTCCCCATACGCATATCAACCGCGCCAGGGATCGGATCGCAGTCAATGCCCGCGTCAACAATCACCACTTCGGCACCGGCATGTTTTGCCAATACGCAAACGCCCGTCACGCCATGCACCATATTCTGGGCTTGAATCGCCGTCACCGCGCGCGGAGAAACCGCCACGCCTTCTTCAAAAACGCCATGATCTGCCGCCATCACAATAATTTTCTTCTGCTCTACATTCACCGAATCTTCACCGAAAATACCGGCTAGCTGCACGGCTAACTTCTCCAGACGCCCCAAGCTGCCTGTTGGCTTTAACAGACCATCGAGTTTTATCTGGGCTTTACGCATCGCGTCTTGGTTCAGTGGTTTAATCTGAGCAATAATTTGTTCTAATGTTTGCATGGTTGTCTCTGTTGAAATGTAAACGACCGGAGTTATCAGCCTTTTATTTTTACTTCAATTCCTGAAATGACGAGGTAAACCTGCTGCGCCTGAGCTGCCAGCCGTTGATTGACGCGCCCGGCAATATCCCTAAAACGTCGCGCAAGCAGGTTATCCGGCACAATGCCCATCCCAAGTTCGTTGGTAACGATATAAATGGGAATATCACTTTTGCTACATGCCAATATCAGCGCGTCGATTTGCTGATGTATGCCTTGCTCAAGCGCGGTGAAATCCATCTCTTCAGCGGCCACGTTGCCCGCCTGTTCAAACAGCAAATTGGTGATCATCGTCGTGATGCACTCAAGCATAATGGCGTTACAGCCTTCGCCTTTCTCACTCACAACGGCGTCCAGATCGCGATAGCCTTCGTGCGTTATCCACTGTACCGGACGCGTTTGCCGATGGTTCTCAACCCGCTGAGCCATCTCGTCATCGGTTATCACCGAAGTCGCGATATATAGCACCCTTTCGCCACGTTGAGCGGCCAGTTTTTCCGCCAGCGTACTTTTCCCACTGCGCGCCCCGCCGGTAATCAAAATCATCATTGGCCCACCTGCTCAGCAACGTGTTCACGCATGATGCGATACACTGCGTCGATATCAATATTCTGGCGCATTGCCGCAGCCAGCAGATCAAACTGTTGATCCCTAAAAGCCTGATACTGGAATGCTTCTCCCACGAGCGGCGCTAAACCTTTGCGTTCTCGCAGCGCGTTCAACAAACTACGCGTGAAGTCGTCTGAATCGAAAATGCCGTGAATGTAAGTGCCGGCCACCGAACCATCGGGGCTTATTGCCCCCTCACATTGATTGATTTCTTCGCCGTTACGTTGCTGTAATAACGTCAATGGTGACGCCTGCTCACCGAGCTCGGTGTGCCCCATATGAATTTCATAGCCCGCTAACGTATGGTCTTGGCAGGCAGCAAAAATACCGCTTAACACAGGCTGAACCTTGCCAATTACGCGGGTAGTCATTTTTTGGTGTGAAAATTTAGTTTCGCAATCCAACAGCCCAAGCCCCGCCATCTGGTCAACGCCGGATTCCACGCCATCAACAATATGCCGTCCTAACATCTGAAAACCACCACAGATGCCTAGCACCGGCGTGCCTTGCTGATGCGCAAGCAAGATTTGATGCGTCAGGCCGCTATCGTGTAAATAGCGGAGATCGCTTAAGGTGTTTTTACTACCGGGTAAAATCAACAAATCGGGTGCGCCCAGTTCATCACGATGCGTGACATAGCGCAGCCGCACATCCGACTGTGCATTGAGCGCATTAAAATCGGTGAAGTTAGAAATATACGGCGTTTGGATCACCGCGATGTCCAACACATTCTCATTTTGCTGACGATATTTGCCTTTTTGCAGCGCAACGCCGTCTTCATCTTCCAACTGCACATCGATCCATGGCATCACACCGATCACGGGCACGTGAGTCAGCTCTTCTATCTGACGCAAACCCGAAGTTAATAAACTCACATCGCCGCGGAATTTATTAATAATGACGCCTTTTACCCGCGCCCGTTCAGCAGGTTCCAGCAAGGCCAAGGTGCCATAGATGGAGGCGAACACCCCGCCACGGTCGATATCGGCCACCAGAATAACGGGAACATTCACTTTCTCGGCCATCCCCATATTCACAATATCGCGATCGCGCAGATTGATTTCCGCGGGGCTGCCCGCGCCCTCCAGAACCATGATATCCACTTCATCCGCAAGGCTGTGATAGACCTGAGCAATCTGCTCCAGCAGTTGTGGTTTGAATTCGTGATAGGTCACAGCGTCCATCTGATCGGCCACTTTTCCCATCAGCACCACCTGCGCACGACAGTCGCTGGTTGGCTTGAGTAAAACCGGATTCATACGCACATCGGGCTCGATACCCGCCGCTTCGGCCTGAAAAATTTGTGCTCGGCCCATCTCGCCGCCATCAGCGGTAATCCCTGAATTCAGCGCCATATTTTGAGATTTGAACGGTGCTACACGATAACCGTCTTGATGGAAAATACGACACAGCCCAGCAACCAGAACACTTTTACCTACGTCCGATGCGGTGCCTTGCACCATGATGGATAAACCCATGATATTTTCCTATTTAACCTGTTCTGGCATGAATTCCGGCTTGAAAGCAAACAGCTCATGCTCGGTTTTAAACAACGGCAATCCCAGCTGCTGATGCATTTTCACCAGCCATGGTTGGACTAATCCCGCACGTTGTAACATCTCGCGCTGCAGGAAAACCTCATTCTCGCGGCCTTCACTCAGCAGTTTTCCCTGTGCGAGAACATACAGGTAATCGCAAACTTCATAAATTAAATCAATATCGTGGCTGGAGATCACCACGCGTTTACCCTGAGCTACAATCTTCTGAATAATATGAATCATCTGCTGACGGCCTGAAGGGTCAAGTCCGGCGGTCGGTTCATCCAACAGCAGATAATCCGCATTCATTACCAAAGCGCCTGCAATCGCCACGCGTTTTTTCTGCCCGTGACTTAAATACTGCACCGGTTTATGGCGAAAGCCGAGCGCGTCCACCAGCGTTAGAGCCTGCTCGGTGCGATGACGAATGGTGTCTTCATCAACGCCAAGATTGCGCAGGCTGAAGGCAATATCGCTGTCGATATCGGTATAAAAAATTTGCTGGTCTGGCTCTTGAAAAACCATCGCTACCTGCTGACGCAGTGCACGAAGGCTCCGTTTGTCGTAGCTCAGTTTTTCACCCTGCCACATCACATAGCCCTGCTTTGGCTGTAATATTCCCAGCAGGTTCATGAACAACGTAGACTTCCCGCAGCCGTTGGCACCTAATAAACCGGTTACCTGACCGCGATTAAAATCCAACGAGAGATCGTGCAGCACGGTCTCCCCGTCCTGATACTGAAAACTGAGGTGCTGAGTGACAAGTCCAGAAGTGCTCACAGATGAAAATCTCCGTTGTACAATTTAACTTCTAACGCGATGCTCATCTGCTTATGACGCTCCATCACGCGTGCCAGCAACATGCCGACTAACATCGACAACGAACGGTAGCCCGTGCGCAACGACACATAGCCAAAACGCAGTGACTGAGCGCGATGAATAGCAGCGGCTTCCTCAATAAAAATGAAGATAAAGCGGTAGGTCAGCAGCACTTGTTCAATCAATACCAGCGGAAGATGGCTGCGCTTGAGCAGACGCACCCACTGGCTGAAAGGCGTGGTTAGTACGAAGAGGTACGTCGCCGATAACGCCGCCAAGCTGCGACACAGCGTATTCATCCCCGTGATTAATCCACTGCGCTCAACGCCCAAGGTCAAATGGCCGATGTGAACGCTATACAACAGCGTATCCGCCTGCCACGAGAACGACAGCACCACGCCCAGTAGCCCAGTGAACAAAAATGCCAACGGTACCGCCAGCCAGCGGAGATAACGCCGTACACCCACACGCAATAAATAACAGGTGAGTCCGGCGCAAAACAGCAGCACGCACAGTTGGACCCACGGGGAACCCAACAGTGCGGTCAGCAGTAAAACCAGATACAAGGCAAACTTATGCTCTGGTTTTTTTTGGCTCCAGCGGCTGCCGTAAGAAAGCTTATCAATCTCCAGCATGAACGGTGCGACGCCCTCGGTAATAGCCCAAGATATAGAAAATCACCGCGGCACCGAAGGAGCCTTGCAGCGTGAACAATAGGCTTTCTATTTCACCGCTTGCAGGTTCATACAGCGGCTCAAACCACGGTTTATAGCTAGGTGCCATTTGAGCAATCACGCCTTCGGCCTGATCGTCTGAACCACCATATTCGCCGCCGTGATTAATGAAGAAAGGCAAAACGGCCAAAGCAATCACCAGAAAGATCAAAATCAGCGTTTTTTTCATTTTAAAGGCTCCTTGCAGCAATCAGTTGGCGCTTGCATAGTTGGTCATAAATCAGCACGGTTAACAGCCCTTCAGCAATAGCGATAGGCACCTGCGTCAGGCAGAAAATGGCCATAAATTTGGTTACCGATGCCATAACGCCTAGTTGAGGATCGGGGAAAGCTAACCCCAACTGTACCGACGTCACAAAATAGGTCACTAAATCAGCTAATGCCGCACACAGGAATACCGCTACATCACGTCGCATTCCTGCTCGAGTCGCTAATTTCCATACCACGTAGCCCGCCATCGGCCCGATAACCGCCATCGACATTCCATTCGCGCCAAGCGTAGTCAAACCGCCATGCGCCAAGAACAGGGCTTGGAATAGCAAAACAATAGCGCCGAGCACCGAAACCACCCACGGGCCAAACAAAATCACGGCTAAACCCACGCCGGTTGGATGCGAACAGCTGCCTGTTACCGAAGGAATTTTTAGCGCCGACAGCACAAAAATGAAAGCCGCACATAACGCCAGCAGAACTTTTTTATCGCTGTCATCGCGTACGATGGCTTTAAGACGCGTTGCCCCAATCACTAAACAAGGCAAGAACATCAGCCACCATGCCAAGGCCCAAAAAGGCGGTAAAAAGCCTTCCATGATGTGCATAGCAAATGCGTCTTGTGGCGCGAGCGTCAGCAGAACCGCCAGCGCCATGCCGTAGAGCGGGAGTTGTTGGAGGTTTTTCATTTTTTATCCTTAGTTAAAGACCCCACCCCAACCCTCCCCTTCGCAGGGGAGGGAGCTGTACAGAGTTAATAGCAACCTCGGAGTGCTCCTCCCCCTGCGAAGGGGGAGGCTGGGAGGGGGTTAATCACCCATAGGGGCATTCAGCTTGCCCGATTCACCAAAATCGTCGAAAAGTACGGGAGTTTGGTGTCTTCGTGGATCTCATCGAGATGATGGAAACATTGCTCATTCGGCAGCGATGCTTCAGCCATCAAAATTGCATGGTCGAGCAATCCCAGACGACGCAGCATTTCGCGTATCTGAATAACTCGGCCATACACTTTCATCATCACCACGCATTCATGGTTAAGCAGCGCTTGTTCAAGCTCATCTTCAGGTGCAGTACAGGCCACCACCGCCATAGACTGCTGCTCCATCGCCAAAGGAAACTGGGCGCGGGCGGCAATGCAGGCAAACGAGGTCACGCCGGGTATAATTTCGATATCCACGTACCCGCGTAGGCGTTCCAGCAAAAACACCCATGTGCTGAACAGCATGGCGTCACCCAGCGTAATAAAACCGACCTGAAGCCCTTGCTCTGCGTCCGTTTGCATCTCCTGCGCAACGGCGTCCCATGCGGCGCTTTTTTCTCCTTGATCGGCGCTCATCGGGAAATGGCGCTCTTTGATGTTGAGCGTAGGAGATAAAAATTCACGCACGATAGACAGCGCAAGACTATCGCCCCCTTTGCGCCCCGCGGGGGCATACAGCACATCCAGTTCACCGAGTTGCCGCGCGGCACGAACGGTAATCAAGTCGCTGCTGCCAGGACCGGTGGCAATCGCCCACACTTTTCCCTTTTTCACATGGCTCATCAGGCCGCCTCCTCTGCTTGGTGTAAAACATCGTGTAAGTGCTCAACAAACATTTGTTGGATAAGTGGATTTTCGCCCAGCCCTTGCAGCCACGGCGTGGCTTCAATACCGGCCTGAGCAAGCTGGGTTTTCCACGAATCTTCATCGTCAGAGGCCATATCGTTAATGGCGTGATCGCCAGCCACCAGCATTAGCGGCATCAAATGCACACGGCGCACGTTTTGTTGCTGTAAACGCGTCACCACATGGTGAATTTCGGGATAGCTCTCTACGGCCCCCACCATCGCGGGGATCTGGTGGATCATCAGCATATGATCGAGGCAGGCGTAAGCCGCAAAGGCATGATGCGTCGCACCATGACCCATAAATACCACGCGCTCATCTTCAGCTAGAGCAGGCATCTGTGATTTCATAGCCGCAATCAACTGCTCAAAATCGTCATGGCTACTCAGTAACGGCACGCCGATACGCAGCCGTTTAAACATCCCTGCATGAGCGCGTACCTGAGTCACAACCTTTTCATATTCATCGCCGTTGATGATGTGCAATGACTGAATGACAACGTCCTGATAGCCCTGCTCGGCCAAACGCTGCAGCGCCTGATTTGGGTTATCGATTTGCATTGCATCTCGCTTCGCCAACTTGCGAATAATCATCTCAGACGTGAAGGCGCGGAACGCATCGCGATCGGGACAGGATTCCGCTAAACGACGCTCGCAGGCATCAATGGTTTTCGCTCGTGTCTCGTGATAGCTGGTACCAAAACTGATAATTAAAATGGCTTTTTTCATAGGTATTGGCTCTTTTTATTCTGTAACCAGTCGGCTAGATAGGGTTCAAGTTCAGCCAGAGAACTCACTCGAATCTGCCCTTCAGTCATAGGCTCTGAAGGGCGACAAATCACGATGCAGGGAATATTCAGCGCCAAACAAGGAACGACTTTTTGCTGATATCCCCCTTCTGCACCAGACTCTTTGGTGATCACCACGTCAGCCTGACAATGCTGATAAGTTGCCTGATTCATCTCGGCGCTAAATGGCCCCTTCAGCGCCAGCACGTTATCTACGCCCAGCCCTAAATCCTGACACTGCAACAGGACGTCCGGCGTCGGTAATACGCGCGCAAAAAGGGTTTTGCCCGCCAGCAAACGCACAAAGTCAGTCAGCTGTTTGCTGCCGGTGGTCAATAGAACCCGCTCACCCAAACGATGTGCAACCACGCAGGCCTCTTCCACGCTCGCCACTTTGTGCAGCAAAGGATGTTCTAAAACATCAATTTCGCTAGGGCGTAAATAGCGCAACAGCGCAATGTTCTGAGTGGCGCAGGCGTGTGCGATATTGGCGCTTAACACGCCCGCGTAAGGATGTGAGGCATCAATAACCTGCGTAACCCTGCGCGCTTGCAACCATTCGCTCATCTGCGCGGCATCCATGCGCCCTACGATAATTTCACCGTTGATATTTCCCGCCAGTTCGCGCCCCGCCTCGGTTGCCACGGAAAGGCTGTAACTCAGCCCCATCTCATCAAGACGCTGACAAATATGGCGCGCATCTGACGTACCGCCAAAAACGTGCAGCATGGGTTTGCCTGCCGCTGTGGCCATATTGGCCTCGGGCGCATTGCTGCTCGAAATAGCGTTATAAAACATAGCCGCGCGGCGTAATCATCAAGCCGTCCTGACAGTAGGTGGTTTTATTGCCGACGATCACCAGACTGGTCATATCGACATTTTCAAAGTCCATCTCACCGAAGGTTGTTAGCCACTTCTCCTGCTTTTTACGCCCCGCTGCTTTGACCACTCCCACCGGCGTGCTGGCGGCGGTGTAAGGACGCATCAGGTCGAAGGCGCGAGCAAGATGATCAGCGCGGCCACGGCTGCGCGGATTGTAGAAACAGATAACAAAATCGGCCTGCGCAGCGGCAATCACGCGTTGTTCAATCACCGGCCACGGAGTAAGCAGATCGCTCAGGCTGATATGACAGAAATCGTGCATCAGCGGCGCACCCAGCAGCGATGCCGCAGCGGTACTGGCGGTTACGCCAGCAATCAGCTTGACTTCAACGTCCAGCTTTTGCTTCGTCACCAGCTCAAGGATCAGTCCAGCCATGCCATAAATGCCCGCATCGCCGCTGCTGATCAACGCAACTTTTTTGCCTTGTACCGCAAGATTCAACGCTTCCTGACAGCGCTCAATCTCTTTACACATGCCCGTTTTGATCACCTCTTTATCGGTGGTCAGGGCTTTTACTAAGTGGGTGTAAGTTTTGTAGCCCACGATAATATCTGCGTCACGAATAGCTTCGATGGCTTCCAGCGTCATCATGGACTGACTACCTGGACCAATGCCGATTACATATAACATCAGAGAGTTTCCTGAAGGGTTAGAGCCAAAGTAAGGGTGACTCCCTGCTCTCGCAGCGTCTCCCCAATGATTTCTCCGCCGCCGTACTCTTCGAGTAGCAGACATGCAGCAGGTTGAGATACGCAGCCCACGCCGACGGTTTGACGCACAAAATCCGAACACGGGAAGCGATGCTCATGCACGCGCAGCGCTTCAGGCGTAAACAGATGGAAAGGTACGCGATAGCAATGCGCCAGCTGTTGTAGCGCGGCTTCATCCTGTTTCAACGTAATGCTACCGATGGCGCGGAGCGCGAGTGGATCGATATGAAGCTCGGCAAATTTCTGCAATAGCAGCGGATGTAGCGTGGCAAACGGCGTATCTCTACGACACCCCACGCCGAGTACCACGCGCTTAGGCACCAGTTGGTAAACCGGAATCGCCGTTGGTGGCAGATCCGAGTGATAGCTAATGCATACCAGCGCAGAAAGATCGGGCAATGAATGAAGATCGGCTACGGGAATAAATCCACGTTGATCGTACTCGGTGAGTTGCACGTTAACGCGCGGATCAAGCCATAGCCCGACGCGATCGCCACTCACCAGCATTTGATTCACGCTCTTCACCGCATGCCGAAAATCCGCGATCTCCGCATCGAGCTTTTGTGCTAATAGATCCAGCGCCGCAACGCCGTTTACGTCGGTTGAGGTGGTGATCACCGGATCGGCGTTAATCAACTCGGCGATCTGCTGAGTGAGCCGATTCGCGCCGCCCATATGCCCTGAAAGCAAACTGATTGCATGTTCGCCGCGCTCATCAAGCACCACCACCGCAGGATCGATGAATTTGTCCTGTAACAGCGGCGCAATCACCCGCACTACGATCCCCGTTGCGCCGATCACCATCAGCACATCAAAGCGTTTGAACGCCTGCGCCATCGTTTCGGCAAAGGATCCGCTAAACGGTGTGAAACCGGGCGATAGCAGCTTTTCGCTGGTAAAGCATTCGCTGATGGTGGATAGCTGTGGTAGCAAAGGACGCAGGCGTTGTGCCAAGCGAACGCCACCCGGCGTCAGGCAAAACAACGCCAGCGATTCCACCTTCATCGGCTCAGGCCTGACGGTATTCATGGCTAAAGCCTGCGTCATACAACTTGGAGTAGTGGTATTCATCACCAAGGAACGCGCCCACCAGAATTAGCGCCGTTTTTCGAATACCTGCGTTGCGCACTAAGGGCGCAATGGTTTCCAAGGTGCCGCGTACCGTTTGGTGATCTGGCCAAGTGGCTTTGTAGACCACCGCCACCGGCGTGGTTGCCGGATAGCCGCCGCTCAGCAGGCGCTCCACAACATCACCAATATCTTGTACCGAAAGGAAAATCGCCATCGAGGTTTGGTGCGCAGCAAAGGATTCTAATGACTCACGCTCAGGCGTTGGCGTGCGTCCAGACATGCGGGTGATCACCAGACTTTGAGAAACTTCAGGCACCGTATATTCCACGCCAAGCTGTGAAGCGGCTCCTAAGAACGAACTCACACCCGGGACCGAGCTAAAACCAATACCCAGCTTGCCCAACTCTTCGCCTTGCTCACGGATAGATCCGTACAACGACAGATCGCCGGTTTGTAACCGCACCACCAGTTTTCCTGCACGAATGCCTTTATCCATCAGATCGATAATCTGCTGAAGGTTGAGCCCTGCGCTATCGTGGCATTCTGCCTGCGGTTTGCAGTAATTCAGCAAATCGTGATTTATCAGCGATCCCGCAAAAATCACCACATCAGCCTGCGATAAAATTCGATGGCCTTTCAACGTAATAAGCTCAGGATCGCCCGGCCCTGCACCGATGAAATAGACCTGTGCGCGATCGATAGACTCAGCCATGCGTTTGCTCCTTACGGCAGGAAATCAGATAAGTAGGATTGTTAGGTTTGAAATAGTGACCGCTGCCCAGCGCGGTAAGGCGAGAGATCTGAATCAGGCTACTTTCCAGTTCAACCACCGCACGGTTTTGCAGTTGATTGAACGCCTGCTGGTAGTTTTCCAGCAGAATGAAATTCATCACTAGGCTGCCGCCGTCGTTAAGTAATGCCAGCGCCCAATCAATGATGTCGGGGAGATTGCCACCGCTGCCGCCGATAAATACCGCATCGGCGCGCACGTCTAACGCCAGCGGCGCATCTGCCGCCACAATATCAATATTCTGACAGCCAAAATGACGGCAGTTTTCCTCAATCAGCGCCAGTGCCGCAGGATTGCGCTCGATGGCGGTGATATGCAGATCGGGATAGCGGAGTGCGGCTTCCAAAGAGACGCTTCCCGTTCCTGCACCGACGTCGATCAGACGTTTGGCAGTACGCAGATTGAGCCGCTCTAATGCCGCAAGGCGCACTTCCTCTTTGGTCATCGGCACTTTATGGCCGCGTAGAAACAGATCATCTTTCATTGAGGATCGCCACCACGTTCATTGCGTAAGCCTGCTGTACCTGCTGAGGTGGCAAAATATGAATGCGTTCATCGGGATAAGAGAGGTTTTCGCCAATCACCAGCGTCCGTTTTGCCCCACGACGTAGAATTTGCTGGGCGATTTGATACGGCCCCATGTGGTGGTCGGTCACCATCGCTACTTTTTCGTGCTGCAAAATAAAATCGAAATCAGGCTGTTTGCCGTGACAGCTGGTGATGTAGATATCGTTCATATCCACGGCGATGCGCGAGAACAGATACTGTATTGAGCTAATGCCCGACACGATATTGAGTTTTTCCAGCGGAAGATCTTGTATCAAGCGCTTGCCGATGCCGTACAGCATCGGCTCACCTGAAGCGAGAACCACGATATTGCGGTCAGCGTTATCCTGTAGCCACAACGCCATCTGAGTCAGATCGCTGCCGATGGCCAGTTTTTCACCATGAAATTCGTGGTAGGCACTTAAATGACGTGACCAGCCCACCAGCACGTCAGCCTGTGAAATTAATCTTTTTGCCAGCGGCGTGATGTAATCCTGATGCCCCGGCCCCATGCCAACAACGTGAATCATGAAGACTCCTTTTCGCAGAGAATTTCTTGGGAAATTTCGGTACGTAAATCGGCAACAATGTCGTTAACCGGGCGATTACTGCCGAGCACAATATTGTCGAATGAAAACAGCACCGCATCGCATTGCAGCGGCTGTACCGCAAAGCGCAGCATTTGATTGATACGCGCGCAAATTGCCTGCGCGATATCGTTATACACAGCCTGCAAGCCGTGCTGCTCTATCAGCTCCATCGCGGCTTCCGTCGTGCTGCATTCAAACACCGCTTGCAGTAATTCATGCGGAGCGCCCATCAGCGCGAGCCGCGTGACCAGCGTTTCCATGCGACCATCGGCAATATGGCTATGGGTATGAAAAATGCCGGCGGCCACTTTGATAAGTTTCCCTAAGTGCCCCACCAGCACCACGCGGCGAAAACCTAGGCGCTGAGTTTCTTGCAGCATATAGCCGACAAAATTACTCATAGTGACTACGCGGTCACCGCTTAACTGCATCTGTTCTTGTACAAAGCGTTCGCCGTGATTGCCCGGCACGAGGATCACGCTGGTCATCCCCTGAGCGCGCTTCATTTCAAGTTCTAAGGCCAGCGAACGTTTCCAGCTCTCTTCAGACATCGGGGTCACAATGCCGGTGGTGCCGATAATCGAGATCCCACCTAAAATGCCCAGTCGTCCGTTATAGGTTTTTTGCGCCCGCTCTTCGCCTTCTGGAGCAAAAATAACAATCTCGGCGCCGCGTTCAGGCCCGATAACTTCACGCACCGCTTCTTCAATGGTATGCAACGGCGTGCGGTTGATGGCTGAACTTCCCACCGGTAAACCAATGCCTTTACGCGTTACGGTTCCGACGCCTTCACCGCCGACAATGCTGATGCTGCCACTGTCGTTGAGCGCTACCTGAGCAAAAATCAGCATTCCATGCGTGGCATCCACGTCGTCACCGCCGTCTTTACGAATCGCCGCGCTGGCCTGCTGACCGCAAATCAAAGGCTGTTCAACGTTCAGCCGCAGCGTAACGCCCGATGGTGTAACGATAGAAACCTGATTGATCACCTGCTGGCGCAGCACCATCAGCGCAGCGACTTTCGCCGCCGCGGTGGCACAAGAACCGGTGGTGTAACCCTTACGATAGCTTTTGCCGTTATGCCACAGCGTATCCAGCCCGGTGTCACTCATTGCGCATCTCGCATGTGGTATAGAATGGCGTTAACAATAGCCGCGGCAATATTGCTGCCGCCCTTACGCCCTAAGGCTGCAATGCCGGGCAAATCGCTTTCTACCAGCGCTTGTTTGGATTCCGCTGCGCCAACAAAACCGACCGGAACACCAATGACCGCAGCGGGCGTCATCACGCCTTGTTGATGCAGTTCTAATAAGCGGAATAACGCGGTCGGCGCGTTGCCAAACACAAACAGCTTTTCTCCCTGATCCTGCGCGGCGAGATCCACCGCCGCCATCGAGCGGGTAATCCCCTGAGACTTAGCGATTGCGACCGCTCGCGGATCTGAGATATAGCACTGCCATTGGCACCCTAACTGCTCGAGCTGGGTTTTATTGATGCCTGAAAGCGCCATGGTGGTATCGGTGTAAATCGTGCAGCCACGGCGCAGAGCCTGCGTAATACGGGATAAAACATCAGGCGAAAAATGCAGGATATCCAGCCATTCGAAATCAGCGCTGGTGTGAACTGCACGTTTGATAATTTTTTCTTGCAGCTCATCGGCAAAACGGTAATCAGGGCGCTCGTCGGCGATGATCTGAGAAATGATCTCAAAGCTTTGCTGCTCAATGTTCTGGGGATTTTTGTTGTAGTTCATTGTTCATCCTGTGTGGTTGATCCAGCGTGACTTTCATATCTCTTTCTTTAAGGGCAATACCCCCTCCCGACCAAAAGGAGGGGGATATAGGTGAATTACCCCCTCCCAGCCCCCCCTTCTCAGGGGGAGGGGTATAACGGCGCCACCGGCGGCTTCCCTTTATCTCCTTGGCAAACTCAACGCCGAGCGGCTCCCTCCCCTGCCAAGGGGAGGGTTGGGGTGGGGTCAAGTTGGTCAGGTCAAAACACCACTGCCCATCTGGCGAATGCAAAAAGTGCCAACGCCAGCGCGGAAGCCGTCATCATGAGTCGAATACTGAGGCGAATGTCTTGAATGCTAATCTCGCGCTCTTCGTCGCCAATCCACGGTTTCTCAACCCATTCACCGAAGTATTTATTCGGCCCACCGAGGCGAACACCGAGCGCGCCAGCCACGGTGGCTTCAGACCACGCGCAGTTGGGGCTTTTATGCAGATAGCGATCGCGCCAGCCGATTTTGAGTGCCTGCTTGCTGTTAAGGCACAGCAGGCGAGCGGCAACGCTCAGCAGCAGCCAGCTCAAACGAGCTGGAATGAGATTGGCAAGATCGTCCATTCGCGCCGAAACACAGCCGATAGCACGGTACTTTTCCGTCCGATATCCGACCATTGAATCGAGGGTATTCACCGCTTTGTAGGCCACCATCAAAGGCACACCGCCGATGAAAAGAAAGAAAAGCGGCGCAATCACGCCATCCACGCTGTTTTCCGCCACCGTTTCAACCACTGCTCGGGTAATCTGTGGGCGATCGAGCTCAGACGTGTCGCGACCAACAATGTATGAAAGCTGACGTCGGCACTCTTCAAGCGATCCATTTTGCAGTGCCACGTACACTCCCATCGCCGCGTCACTCAGGCAACGTCCTGCCAGCAGTGTGTAAATAATCCACACCTGCGCCAGCCAGTTGAGCCATGGGTTTAGCTGCGACAAAAGCTCAAGCAGTGCGTAGGTCGCTCCCCAGCACACACCGACCACAATCAGCCATAAAAAAGCACCGCCGACATACAGCGCACCTTCCGTGCGACAAAGCGTGCGGATACCTCTCTGAACCCAAGTAATAAAATTGCCGATCCAGCGCACCGGATGCGGCCACGTTGGCGGATCACCCAAGCGTAAATCCAAGAGATAGGCCACCAGACAAGCAGAGAAACTGATCACAGCGCCTGCCCTCTTTTGAGCCAGTGGCTCAGCATTTCTGGGTGCTGGTAAAAATGAAGATGGAGATAGCTGGCGAGGGTATTCCCCATTTGATATCCCCCCAGCCAACGCTGCTGCGTCACGCCGTCGCGTTGTTTTTCAAACTGGAAAACAGGCGGGAAATCGGTATGAAAATCTGAATAGTGGAACTCATGGCCGCGAAGGGTTTCCCCTTCTGCCGCCAGTAACGTGTCATGCATCGCGGTGGCTTGGCAGTAACCAAAACGCTTTAAACGCCCTTCCATGCGGCTTTCTCCTGGGAAAATACCGGCCATCGCGTGCGTGTTTCCAGACTGATCTTTTAACGTAGTACCCAAATACATCAGCCCGCCGCACTCGGCATAAATAGCTACGCCGCGCTGATGCGCATCACGCAGCGATTGACGCATGCTGCTGTTTTTCGCCAGCGTTTCTCCGTGTAACTCGGGATAACCGCCGCCGATATAAACCATCTGACATGCAGGCAGCGCTGCATCGCGTAATGGACTGAAGCGCACGATGTTGATACCCAGCTGTTCAAGCAGCTGCAAATTATCGGGATAGTAAAAGTGGAAAGCTTCATCGTCGGCGAGCGCAAGGGTTAAGCCTCGGCCAGATTCGGGCGCAGGTAACGCAGGTGCACAGGCATTCGGCGCGGGTTGTACGTCGCTCAACGCCAACAAACGATCGAGGTCGATATGCTGTTCGAGACTATCCGCTAAGGTGTCCCATATCGCATCCATGCCCTGTTGTTCATGAGCAGTAATCAAACCGAGATGGCGCTCAGGCAAACTCACGCTGGGTAGTGTAGGCATTCGCCCGAGTACGGGAATTTTAGTGTAGGTTTCAATGGCTTGTTTCAGCAGTTGGTAATGAGTTTCGCTATTGACGCGATTCATAATGACGCCCGCGATACGCACCGCCGGATCAAAATGGCAAAATCCCATCACGGTGGCTGCCGCTGAAGTTGAAACCGCTTTTCCGTCGATGACTAAAATAACCGGACAGCCAATCTGCTTGGCCATACCGGCGCTGCTGCAATAGCTGGGGTCCGTACCATAGCCATCGTATAGCCCCATCACGCCTTCAATAACGGCTACATCGGCGGCTTGAGCACGTTGGTTATAGAGCCAATTTAAGGTGGGCTGAGGCAGCATAAAGGCATCGAGGTTACGCGACGCAACGCCAGAAACGGCGCTGTGCCAGCCGGTATCAATATAGTCGGGGCCCACTTTGTAGGGTTGCACTCGTAAACCGCGCCGCGTTAAAGCTCGGAGCAGCCCAAGTGTTAGCGTTGTTTTACCGCATCCGCTACCGGTTCCACCAATAAGAAATGCCTTCATTCATCCGCCTGCCAAACAAAAAAGCCCGTCCTTGCGGGCGGGCTTTGCGTTGTCATAGCAGATCGATGCACGGCAGCAAAAGCGCAGCATGCAGGGAAATAATGACAACTCACTTCCCACCGAAGGAGCTGAAATAGATGTTGATACCCCAATATTGGTTTTTTACAGGCTGGTCTTCTGGCTTAGCGTCATCCTTACCCACACCTTCCCGATGTTCATCAGTGGCGTCTTGTGGGCTCGTCGGCATCACAGCAGCGGGGGCTGCGGAGGAATTGTATTTTCACAATACGCACCTCCTTCCTGACGCCCTTACGGCGCGTCAAAAACCTGTATTTATACTTTTCTATATATGATCTGGGTACATAAGTTAAAGCATTCATCACAGATATACCCATTGTGAGATCAACAAAAGCCTAGAATGGAGTGTGAATGAGTTAACATATCTCAACTTTTTAGGGACCAGTGAGAATACCTATGGCCATCAGCAGTCAGCACGGCGGCAACGTGCTAGAAACCGCGCTTACTTTGGGCGTTTCTCCGCACGACATCATTGATTTCAGCGCCAACATTAATCCGCTCGGCATGCCCGAGTCGCTTAAGCACGCCATCATCGAGCAAATGTCGGTGGCTGAAAAATATCCCGATGTGGAGTATCGAAAGCTGCACGCGGCGCTGGCTCAGCACCATGGTTGCCCAGAGTCTTGGGTGATGGCAGGCAATGGCGAAACCGAGTTGATCTTTGCTTTAATTAACCAACTGAATCCAGCCAAAGCACTGCTATTAACGCCCGGTTTTGCCGAGTATCGCCGTGCGCTAACGCGGATAAACTGCGATATCGTTGATTATGCGTTGGATGAGGACGACGGATTTCAGCCTGATGCTCGTATTCTTGATGCACTGACGCCCGATCTCGATTGCCTATTTTTATGCACACCCAATAATCCCACGGGATTGCTGCCGGATAAAAACCTGCTTTTAGCTATCGCCGACCGCTGCCGCGCGCTGAATATTGCCCTAATACTTGATGAAGCCTTTCTGGATTTCGTCCCTGCAGAAACCGGCTTTATTCCTTTATTAGCGCAGTATCCTCAGCTGTATGTGCTGCGCTCATTGACCAAGTTTTTCGCCATTCCGGGATTACGGTTGGGCTATTTAGTTAGCGCAAATACCGCGTTGGTGACGCAAATGAAGCAGCAACGAGAGCCTTGGACGATCAATGCTTTTGCCGCGCTGGCGGGCGAAATTATCTTGCAGGACACCGATTACATTGAAGCGACCCATCGCTGGTTGGCACAGGAGCAACCTCGCATGTTCTCCGCACTAGCAGCATTGCCACGGCTGAAAGTATGGCGTCCCGTCGCTAACTATATCTTTATACGCTGTACCGACAGCCAGCTCGCATTGCAGCAGGCGCTATTGAAACACCATATTTTGATCCGACACTGCGCCAACTATCCGGGGCTAAACGCCAATTATTATCGCGTGGCAATTAAAAGCCAGCAGGACAACGATCGCCTGCTCGCCGCCTTAACCCAGATTCTGCATCATGGCTGAAGCTCGCTGTCCCGCGTCGTGCGGTGAGTTAATTCAAGGCTGGATCCAAGGCGGCGAAAAGCTGGTCTCTTGTCCTGTGAATTGGTTTAGCACGGTGGCGGTGAGTGATGGGGCACCGTTACCTACCGAGCGCACGCGAATGCGCTTGGTATTGCGCGCGGTATTACAGCATTTGTCGCTGCCCCCTTCGCTTGAAGCTGGGTTACGCATTGAGTTTGAATCGTCTATTCCCGTAGCCAAAGGGATGGCCAGCAGCACAGCAGACATCGCTGCCTGTGCGATAGCGACCGCGCGTCACTTTGGTATGCAACTGACTGAAAAAGAATTAGCGTCGCTGTGCGTTGGCATCGAACCGACCGACAGCACGATTTTTCAAGCGCCGACGCTGTTCGATCATCAACAGGCACTAACGCAAACGCCGTTGCATGAACGATGCCCTGAATGGGACATATTGTTGTTGGAAAGCCCGGATTGTTTGCGCACCGAAGACTATCATCGCCGCCCACGCCAAGCGCTGTTGCAGGAAAATGCGCCGCAGTTGAAACAGGCGCATCGGTTGCTCACCGAAGGAATGCGGGAAAACAACCGCCATAAAATCGGCGCAGCCACCACGCTAAGCGCCCAAGCCAGCCAAGCTTTGCTGCCCAAACCGGCATTTAATGACATTGTAGAAATTGTTGAGCAGCACGATTTATTCGGTTTGAACGTCGCGCACAGCGGCAGCGTGGTAGGTTTGTTACTCGATACGCACCTTCATGACCCAGAAAAAATAATTCACGCGATGCGCGTAAACAATATTCTTGTTTTTTATCCTCACGTTAGGCTGCTGCATACCACCTTAGGGGGTGTGTGCTGATCGGCAGAGCTGCCAAAAGCGTACACATTCACGTACATGATAAGCAACAATTGTCATACATATAAAACTCTAATTTTGTGAGGATGATCTATACTGACTCGGTACTAAACAGTTACTAGACGGCAATTTGTGAATCTATCAAGACCTTTAGGAGATGATAAAGATGAGCACACCAAAACTGGAAAAAAGCAAAGTCGGTGACGCAAAAAAACGTCAGTTCACTCCTCTAGCCACCCCAAGTGATTTGGGCGCTGAGGCCACCAAAGACATTAGCGGTGCAATGAACGCCATCCTTGCTGATATCTATGCGCTTTATTTAAAAACTAAAAACTTCCACTGGCACATGAGCGGTCCACACTTCCGTGACTATCATTTGCTATTGGACGAACAAGGCGCAGAGCTATTCGCAATGACCGATGAAATTGCTGAACGTGTACGTAAAGTCGGTGGCATGACCCTGCACTCTATCGGCCAGATCTCTAAAATGCAGCGCATTAAAGATAACAACGCCGAGTACGTTGAGCCGCTGGATATGCTGGCTGAACTGTGTGAAGACAACAAGCTGCTGGCCGCAGAACTGCGTGCAGCGCATGTGGTGTGTAGCGAACATAATGATGTTTCAACCACCAGCCTGATTGAAAACTGGGTAGATCAAACCGAACGCCGCGTGTGGTTCCTGTTTGAAGCTTGTCGCCAATCACAAACTTCTGGTCACTAGTTTTTCCTTTTGATAAATGCAAAAGCAGGCCTTTGGTCTGCTTTTTTATTTTCAGCACGTCTAATTCCGCTATAGTTACTACTCATCCCTCGCTCATTACCATCGTCTGTAGACCAGAGACTGTTTATGCACGGCGTTCCAGCCCAATTTATTGATGATAGAGATCGCGCCCAGTTTAAACACTTCGCCCACTTGCCCGGCGTTGAGGTGTATCGAGCGCATATTGAGCATCATGAATTTGAGCCGCATACGCATGAGGCCTATGGCATTGGCGCGATTGAGTACGGTGCCGAGCGTTTTCGTTATCGGGGTGTGAACCACGTTGCGCCAGCGGACTCGTTGGTATTGATGAACCCAGACGAACTGCATACCGGCCAATCAGGTACCGAAGGTGGCTGGCGCTATAGGATGATTTATCTCACGCCCGAAATTTTGGCTGAAGTGAGCGGTGAATCTGGCTGGTGGTTTAACGACGCGGTGAATCATCATCCTCAGTTTGCCCGAACCACCACTTCGCTGATAAACGCCCTATGGCAAAACGATGAACCCCTTGCACAATCAAGCTTACTGAGTGAACTGCTGACATTAACGCGCCATTGGGCCAAGGCACCACAGACACTTAAACTTGATGCTCCGCAGCGTTTTACACCGGTAAAAGAATATCTCCGTGCCCATTTAGATCAGCGTATGACCTTGCCCGAATTGGCACAGTTGGTCGATCTCAGCCCCTATCATTTTTTGCGTCAGTTTAAGGCGCAGTACCATGTCACTCCGCAGCAAATGCTAATGGCTTATCGACTGTATGAGGCTAAAAATTTGTTGACCCGAGGCTTACCGCCCGCACAGGTCGCCGCCGCCGTTGGCCTTACCGATCAAGCTCATCTTACCCGTGCTTTTAACCGCTTTTACGGCGTCACACCCGCTCGTTATCAAAAACAGGTACGCTAATTTCTTTACTGTTTTTACCTAAACAGCAATCTGCTACAAGACGCTTTTCCTTTCGCCTTCTAGACTTGCTGCATAATCCCTTTTAAGAGTTATGAAAGATGTTAATAGGCGTGCTATACGCGCTGACCGCAGGGCTGATGTGGGGGCTGATTTTCGTGGGGCCGCTTATCGTGCCGGAATACCCTGCCAGTTTGCAATCCGTTGGACGCTATCTGGCCTTCGGCCTGATTGCGCTGCCGCTGGCGTGGCACGATCGCCACCGCCTACGTCAGCTGGTACGCAGCGATTGGATTGAAGCTCTGAAGCTCACCATCGTGGGGAATTTCATTTATTACCTGTGCTTAGCCAGTGCGATCCAACGCACGGGCGCACCGGTCAGCACCATGATTATAGGCACCTTACCAGTAGTGATTTCCGTAAGCGCAAACTTGAAATATAGCCATCGGGACGGGAAATTATCGTGGCGGCATCTGGCCCCTTCGCTGCTGTTAATTGCTTTAGGATTGGGATGCGTCAACGTGGCTGAATTACAGAGCGCGCACGCACCCACTGATATGTTCCGTTACATCACCGGCTTGATCTTGGCCTTTATCGGCGTGGTGTGCTGGACGTGGTATCCGATGCGTAATGCAAGCTGGCTACGCACGCATCCCGATAAAAGCCCTACGACGTGGGCCACCGCGCAGGGATTAGTGACGCTGCCGCTGGCTGTGGTGGGATATTTGCTGGTTTGGGGGCATTCCGCCATAACCGCCGATGATTTCCCTATGCCATTTGGCCCACGTCCGGCGGTATTTATTGGCCTAATGCTAACTATCGGTTTGCTGTGCTCATGGCTGGGAACACTCTGTTGGAATCAAGCTAGCCAACGTCTGCCAACCGCTAAAGTCGGGCCGTTAATCGTTTTTGAAACCCTTGCGGGTCTGAGCTATGCCTTTATCTGGCGACACGAATGGCCTCCGCTGCTGACGCTGGCCGGTGTGGTGTGCTTGGTCATCGGCGTGATGAGCGCCATGAAAGTGAAACCCACGCCGGTGGTAATCGTTCCGCTGCACACGTCGAATGAGAGATAGCAAAGAACATTAGGCTTGTTTGTTGCCAGATGATATCGCTAGCACAACAAGCCTATCCTTCCTCATATTTATACCTAAAACCCATTACCGCCCCTAAACATTAGCCCGACTTATTTTTAAATTTAAAAACAAATTAAACCATAAAATACAGTTAGTTAAACTTAAATAACCTACAAAAAATTATCCCATTTCGTCAGTTCCAACAGTTATATTAATCCATCAAAAAAACGCCCTCGCTTTTAAAAACTTAGCTACCGATGGATAGGGATAGCTACGTAATTTTCAGCACTGGCTGGGCATGGATGTAATTTAAGAAATACAGGTCTGTGATATGCAAGGAAAGCCGCAGGATCCTCACGTCGACGTCGCTGAATGGATAGCCAACACCTCAACCAGTAGCTCGCGTCTTTATGCCGTGCTGGCTAGCACCAACGGCACCGCAGGATTAAAAGCCTATTACAAACTCGACGGGCGGCGTACCCCCGATGGATTGTATGCAGGTACGCCTTATGCCAACTGGTATCCCGTGATGCCTATGCTGGTTGAGCTTTCTCCCTACAGCGCTTTTTTATCATGGGTTAAAAATCAGGCTGAACCGGGCTGGGGCTGGTTAGCGCTTTCTCCTTTGCCTGAAGAAACCATCGTGCAGCATCTAACTGGCCTGACGCAGGTGTTCATGCCGAATGGCCAAACGGTTTTTTTCCGCTATTGGGATGAGCGTTATTTTCGCCCGCATCTTGAGTTTTTAGGCGATGACTGGCGCTACGTGTTGCCGGTTTTCTCCAACTACTGGGTGGCTGGAAAAACGTTTACCTTTACGCTGCCTGCGGACTATCCGCTGCATTCCTCTCCATGGTGGCACGTCCCCCAGCCTTTGCTCAGCCAGATACTCGCACAAAACCCAGCGCCATTGGTGCACAACCTCATGCAGTTGCTGCGCGAAAACCACCCTGAAATATACAGCGCAGTGCCAGAGCCACTGCTGCGCCGCAAAGCCGAGCAGCTATGTCGCTACAGCGATCTGCATTCAGGACAAATCGACCAGTTAATGGCCGCGCTATTAGCTTCACTGACCTCTTAACTACATGCTTTGATTGATTTCACGGACGATACACATGGACTTACTGACTGAATACGTTGCCAGTATCGATGAAGAACTGGCGATGTTTAAAAATAATACGCTCATCACTCAGGATTATCGTGATTGCGTTACTAAGTGGGCAAAAGAGAGCGCAATTTCAGGCGCGTTCGGCGGCCCAACGCTCGAAATGGAGCGTGTTATTAGCATTAACGGCACCAGCACAACCGCTTCACAAAATGATTCTGAATCCCTTAGCGCCGCCATTGTTTGTCCAAAAAATCGCAAAATCACCGTGGTGATCAAGCATGAGTCTACGCTGGATTTACCGATCCCCGATGTCAACGTTGAGCTGTTTCACAACGCTAAATTCAGCCCCGATAGCAAAGTTGGAACCAAGAAAACAGATGCCGACGGCAAGGCCGAATTTGACAATCTCACGCCAGGAGAAAGGTATTACGCCCGCACGCTCGACGATAGCCTCGAGTCACATAATCAAGAGATGTTGGCCGCCTATGACGTGTTGTCACAGGATATCTTTGCACAGCTATCCGCCTCGTGGGCCAGCGAAAAACCGCAATGGACGCTGAGCGCCATCGCGACATCGATAGCTGAAGCTTTTGCGACGGGTTTATGCAGCAGCGTGACCGATTTGTGGGACGACACCAAAGTAGCCTACAACATCATTTCCGATCCTGTCGCCAGCGCCGAAGCCCTCGGCCAAAAAGCCAGCGGTGTCATGGCCTGTATCGGAAATCTCGGCATACCGGATATCAACGGTATCTTGAACGGCAGCAAAGATCTCGCTCGCGATCTTATGGCCTTCTTTAACGATGAAGCAGCGCTTTATCTGTTTGCCCGCGCCGCGATGCTACGCCTACGAATGTTTCCTTTCGGTGATTTACTCGCCTCTATTGCAGGCATGATTGGCGATATTCTTTCCGGAGTTATTTTTGGTGCCTTGCTGTCTTTGGTCGCCGCTCCGGTAGGTGTCCTATTTTTAGCCTCCAAGTTAGGAAAACTGGTTTCTAAGGGCATAAAAATCGTTCAAGAGGTGTGGATCGCACTGAATAAAATCCTTTCCTCTATTTTCGAACTGGTAGGCAAGTTTTTCTCGCCCTCACGCAAAAAAAACCATATTCGCCAGACCAACGCCAAACTGGGCGCAGATAAAGAAACTAATCTTGGTTCTAATAACCATACTGAACTTGAAGATGAACGAAAAACACATAACAGCCCTTCGGAAGATAGCAACGGCAACCCTGAAAATAACACCACCTGCACAGAGAGCAACGGCTGCCCCGTCTCCATGGTTAATGGTGAAGAGCTTCTCAGACTAGAAGATGCTTCATTGCTTGGTATTCACCCTTTCAGCTTTGTTCGTCAGTACCGCAGTAGTTCTGTTGAGTGTGATTCCGTATTTGGCTATGGATGGAGCCACAGCCTGCAACATAGCGTTCGGTTTACCGATGAGCACATCATTTGGCTAAACCACGAAAACCTAACAACCACCCTGCCACTTCCCGACCAACAGATCCCTAGCGGCGTTAACCCTATAGGTAAAGCGGCCGTTTGGCTGGGCAGCGGCGGCGATGAATATTTATTGTCCTGCGCTGCGTTAGAAGGCTGGGTGATGCACGTCAAGCGTGCAGCCAACGGTGAACATGGCCTGATAACGGGTTTTTCTAACCAGCAACAGCACCTGAATCTGCACTACGAGAATGGGCTGCCAACGCGATTAGATAATCCGGCAGGTGCAGCGTTGCAGCTTCGCTATAGCAAAACGCCTCACGGTACACGGCTGACCAGCGTGGTACGCGTACACAATTGCCACGCGCTGATGCCTGATACGGGGCATAAATATTTCGTCCATATGCGCTATGAGTACGATACCAATGGGCAGCTTTGTGCTGCGATTAATGCAGCGGGTGAAACCGAACGCTACGCCTACCGCGACGATTACCTATTTACCCTACGACAATTAGCCGGCGGCGCAGAGTTTTATTGGGAATGGGACGGGCAAGGGAAATCGGCGCGAGCAATACGCCATTGGAGCAATCTGCCTAATCTCGACCGCAGCTATCAGTGGGATATTCCAAATGGCTGCGTCACGGTCTGTTATGAAGACGGCAACCAAGAAGTTTGGCAGCACGATATCCGTACCGCACGTTTGCTCAAAAGCATCACCGCTGATGGCGGCACCACGGAGAATCACTACGGGACACAGGGCGAATTACTGAGCACCACAGATCCGCTCGGGCAGCAAACTCAATACAGCTATAACCGTGACAACCAAGTCATCGCTGAACATCTGCCGGATGGACAGTGGCTTCGCTACCGTTATTCTCGCGGGCATCGAATTGAAAAAATCCATGTAAGCGCCGATGGTCTGGCCAAACACCATGAGCGCTGGCGCTATGACCAGCACGGCAATGTGAGCCATTATATTGATGCTGAAGGACATACCACTCAGTACGCATGGTCAAATGAAGGCGCCTTAACCCGAATTCATTTTCCTGATGATAGCTATGAGGCCTTTAGCGTTAACGCGCTAGGTCAGGTATTTGAGCATACCGCGCGCGATGGGGTCGTTACTCATTATCGTTATGATGAGCAAGGTCGGTTAGTTTTTCAGGGCGAACGCCCGCCGCACGCGTCAGACTCAAACTTGTCGCCTAACGCCACGCAGTTTGCTTGGGATAACGCTGACAGGTTGGTGGCTATTCGCTGGCCCAACGGGCAGATTAAACGCTGGCAATACAACGCCTACAACCAAATCACGCTCGAACAAGACGAGCTGGGCAATCAAACTCAATTTGAGTATCTACCCCACTCCACTCTGCTCAAACACATCATCTACGCCAATGGCACCAGCGAAGAATATCGCTATGACAATATTCACGGGCAGGTCAGCGATATTATCAACGCGCGTCACGAGCGCTATCACATTGACTACACGCCAAGTGGCCTCGTCAGTCAGGAGCAGACCTTTGACGGGCGGCGACTGTGCTGGGAGTACGACGCCAGCGGCAGCGTCGCCAAGCGTACTGAATATGGCGATAGCCTGAGCGACAACACCTCATTAGTCACCACCTATCAACGGGATGTCGTCGGTCGACTCAGCAGTAAAACCACGCCGGATGGCGTCACTGTGACCTACGGCTACGATGGTTTTGGGCGTCTCAATCTGGCCGACGATACGGTGTGGCCGCTGGCTTGGCAATATGATAAACGCGGGCGACTCACGCAGGAGCACCAATGTTTTGCCAGCCAACATTATGCGTATGATGCCGCGGGTAATCTCACCCAGATGCGCCTGCCAGACGGCCAACAGCTCGATTTTCTGCACCATAACGGGCGCACTATCCGTATCGACCTCGACGGGCAATTACTCACCGAACACGGCTGGCGCAACGGGCAGGAAATCACCCGCCGCCACGGCGAACTGGTGAGTCAGTTTATTCATGACCCGCTACAACGCCTGCAACGTCAGCAGGTACAGCGTCAGGGCGAACCAAACCTGCTAGTGCAGCGCGATTACACCTACGATGCCGTCGGTAATCTCGCTAGCATCACCGACCAGCAAAAAGGCAGCAAAACCTTCAGCCACGACGTGCGCGGGCGCTTCACGCAGGAAACCTATCGCCCGACACCGGCGCTGCTTCAAACGGGATACGCGGGCCACAACGAAATATTTGCCCCTGATGCGACTCATAACGTGTTGGGTGCTTCGGCGTCACCGGAGCTTCTGGCGCTGAAGCGCACCACCGGTAACCGACTCACGCTGCTCGGTAGCCATCACTATCGCTACGATGAATATGGCAACTGCATTCAAGACAGCTATGGTTCTGACCAACACGCCGTACGTCATTATCGCTGGGACGGCGAGCATCGGCTGGTTGGCTTTCGGGAAACCCGCCACGGCAATGAAATAACATCGTTTACCTACGACTATGATTGCTTTGGCCGACGCGTCCGTAAACACAATGTGCTCACCGGCGAAAGCCGGCTGTTCTTCTGGCAAGACGACCGCCTCATCTCTGAGTGTAACGAAAAGCTCGCCTGCCCCGGCGGGCATCCCAGCTCATTCGGCTCCGAACCGCACACCGATGCCCTCTCGGTTCGCACTTACATTTATGAACCCAACGGCAACAGCTTTCGTCCACTGGCGATGCTCGGCGGACGCGGCAAAAACGCCAAAGTGTTTTACTACATTAACGACTACTTAGGCACGCCGCAGGAGCTCGTTTCTCCCAGCGGTGAAATCGTGTGGAGCGCGGTGTACCACGCCTACGGACAGCAGGCATTTACCCTCGCTAACCACATCCCGCAGCCGCTGCGTTTTCAGGGACAATATCACGATGAAGAAAGCGGGTTGTCTTACAACCGCTATCGCTATTATGATGTCTCTGCCCTCCGATATTTATCGCCAGACCCGATAGGTTTAGCCGGCGGCGTTAATGCTTACGCCTATGTGCCAAGCCCACTGAGCTGGGTGGATCCGTTGGGGTTGGATGGGTGTCCGGATTTTGAATCTCGGAGTGCGGCATTAAGAGCAGCAAAAAGAGATGCGGGGATACCAATGGGTCAACAGCCTGATGCAATTAATAAAGTGCCAATGACTGATAAGAATGGTCATCAGGTGATGGATGCAGAGCATAAACCTATATCAACACGAGAATATCATTTCACTCGCCCTGACGGTTCTAAAATTGTAATACAAGAACACTCAACAGGCCATATATATGGCCCACCAGGGACCAGTGGAAATCAAGGGCCTCACTTTAACCCTAGAGAATATGACTATGAAACGGGACATGGTTCAAGGAACATTAGTCTCAAGAATTTACCTGAACATTACAGTTTCCCTTGAGAGGAATGATTATGTGGTTTGAAAATGCACATGGAAAAGAAAAAATCGCCTATATGTTTAATAACGAGCTTTCTTTGTCTGAAATAGAACTTGATAAATTCATTTTTCATGACATATCAAGATTAACACTAGGATTTAACATTAAAAACCTACCATCACTCACACCTGAAAAATGGGAAAAAAATAAATTCAATACTTTAGCACTTACATTAACATTCACCGAGGTCTCGACATTAAAATTTGATGGCCAAAAAATAGGATTTGAATGCACCCCAGTTATTGATGCAATTGAAAATAACACAAGACTTATTATTAATAATAAAAATTTAAATTTTTTATGCATCGCGAAATTTATGTTTATAGATAGTATTGTTCCATATTTAGACAATCGTTGGTCTAAATAACTAAACGGTATATACCTCACTGTCCAACTCCCTATAGAGCAAGGAATTAGGAAGCACGATGACATCTCGGCCCTACGGTATTTATCGCCAGACCCGATAGGTTTAGCCGGCGGCGTTAATGCCTACACCTATGTGCCAAGCCCACTGAGCTGGGTGGATCCGTTGGGGTTAAATGGGTGTAAGTTAGCTAGGGCAATGGAAAAAGCGGGGATACCAAGACCCGCCAACTCCGAAGCGCATCATATTGTTCCAGAAAGAGCCCCATCGGCTGGGCCAGCCAGAGATATACTCAATAAACACGGAATAGATATTAATGGTGCAGATAACGGGGTATTTTTGCCAAGCCGCCATAATACCGATGGTTTGCCAGGGATAAAGCATGATGGGAAACATCCCAATGGCCATATTGCTGATATATATGGAAGAATAAAAGAAGCTGATAGGCGTGGAGGTAAAGCTCAGGTACTTGAGGAGCTTGGAGCAATTAGGAGTATTCTTCTATCTGCAAAACGTAATGATAAATGGGGAACAGTGTTAAAATGAAAAAAATATATAAACTAAAATCTGACATGGAGAATTTTTGTTTGTTTATAGAAGAATATCCAAAAACTGAGGAAACTATTGTAGACAAAATTATGGATCAGCAATGGAAGAGTTTTTATTCTAATGAAAAACCAGTTGTACTTAAACAATGTAGGAGTGATACGGGGAAAAAAAACTTCCAATTTGATTTCAGCAGCATGCTATCTCCGTTTTTTGTGTTTAGTGAGACTGCAATCAACGCATTGGAGGATATTCTCTTACCTAGAGGGCAGGTGCTACCCGTAATAACCGAAAGCAAAAAGAAAAAATTCCTCGGTTACTATCCGACCAACCCGCTATCTGGCTGTTTTGATAAAGAGAAATCGAAATACAGGGAAGCAGAACGTGGACTCATTGTCGAAAGACCGGTTCTGATAGCTAAAAACATCTCTGATGAATACCTATTCTCTATTGAGGAAAGCATCCGCTGGGTTTTTGTCACTGACAAATTCAAACAGCGCGTAGAAGAAGCGGGTTTATTAGCTTTCGACTTCTCTTGGGAAATACCTACATCGTGAGAAGGAAAAGCCGAAAAGAGTGTGTATTCTTTTCGGCTATTTTACCTTCATTACGCCATCAACTCTAAAACTGATATAAAACCCAACCTAAGATAAGTTATATAATTTTAATAGCACCGCTCTCTAAACCAGTAAATAAATAACCTAAACGCTGGCAATACAACGCCTACAATCAGATCACGCTCGAACAAGACGAGCTGGGTAATCAAACCCAGTTCGAGTATCTGCCCCACTCTACCCTGCTCAAACACATCATCTACGCAAATGGCACCAGCGAAGAATATCGCTATGACAATATTCATGGGCAGGTCAGCGATATTATCAACGCCCGTCACGAGCGTTATCACATTGACTACACGCCGGGTGGCCTCGTCAGTCAGGAGCAGACCTTTGACGGGCGGCGACTGTGCTGGGAGTACGACGCCAGCGGCAGCGTCGCCAAGCGTACTGAATATGGCGATAGCCTGAGCGACAACACCTCATTAGTCACCACCTATCAACGGGATGTCGTCGGTCGACTCAGCAGTAAAACCACGCCGGATGGCGTCACTGTGACCTACGGCTACGATGGTTTTGGGCGTCTCAATCTGGCCGACGATACGGTGTGGCCGCTGGCTTGGCAATATGATAAACGCGGGCGACTCACGCAGGAGCACCAATGTTTTGCCAGCCAACATTATGCGTATGATGCCGCGGGTAATCTCACCCAGATGCGCCTGCCAGACGGCCAACAGCTCGATTTTCTGCACCATAACGGGCGCACTATCCGTATCGACCTCGACGGGCAATTACTCACCGAACACGGCTGGCGCAACGGGCAGGAAATCACCCGCCGCCACGGCGAACTGGTGAGTCAGTTTATTCATGACCCGCTACAACGCCTGCAACGTCAGCAGGTACAGCGTCAGGGCGAACCAAACCTGCTAGTGCAGCGCGATTACACCTACGATGCCGTCGGTAATCTCGCTAGCATCACCGACCAGCAAAAAGGCAGCAAAACCTTCAGCCACGACGTGCGCGGGCGCTTCACGCAGGAAACCTATCGCCCGACACCGGCGCTGCTTCAAACGGGATACGCGGGCCACAACGAAATATTTGCCCCTGATGCGACTCATAACGTGTTGGGTGCTTCGGCGTCACCGGAGCTTCTGGCGCTGAAGCGCACCACCGGTAACCGACTCACGCTGCTCGGTAGCCATCACTATCGCTACGATGAATATGGCAACTGCATTCAAGACAGCTATGGTTCTGACCAATACGCCGTGCGCCATTATCGCTGGGACGGAGAGCATCGGCTGGTTGGCTTTCGGGAAACCCGCCACGGCAATGAAATAACGTCGTTTACCTACGACTATGATTGCTTTGGCCGACGCGTTCGTAAACACAATGTGCTCACGGGCGAAAGCCGGCTGTTCTTCTGGCAAGACGACCGCCTCATCTCTGAGTGTGACGAAAAGCTCGCCTGCCCCGGCGGGCATCCCAGCGCATTCGGCCCCGAGCCGCACACCGATGCCACTAATTGCCGCAGCTATGTTTATGAGCCTAACGGTAACAGCTTTCGCCCGCTAGCGATGCTCGGCGGACGTGGCAAAAATACCAAAGTGTTTTACTACATTAACGACCATCTCGGCACGCCGCAGGAGCTCGTTTCCCCCAGCGGTGAAATCGTGTGGAGCGCGGTGTACCACGCCTACGGACAACAGGCTTTCACCCTCGCTAACCACATCCCGCAGCCGCTGCGTTTTCAGGGACAATATCACGACGAAGAAAGCGGGTTGTCTTACAACCGCTATCGCTATTATGATGTCTCAGCCCTGCGGTATTTATCGCCAGACCCGATAGGATTAGCCGGCGGCGTTAATGCCTACGCCTATGTGCCAAGCCCACTGAGTTGGGTGGACCCGTTGGGGTTGGATGGGTGTCCAAATGTTGGCGCTGCCAAACAAAAAGTTAATAATTCAAATATTGGGGATATATTAAGAACACCAAGCACCCATCCAGAGGATTTCGTTAGGATTAAGGGAGGTGATTATCGAAATAAATATATGGAATAAATCTGGAGTAAAAGCAATACCGCTCATAGTGATAAGAGTGGTGAATGGAAAGTTGGTATAGGTAAAACCGCGCCTACAAAAAGTAGAAAGATAACATTAGGTATGAGCAATGGACAAATCATCAAAATTGACAAATAAACCACTATCATTAAATGAATTCAATTTTGGAGCATTTAGTTCCTCTCCAAATTGGATTGGTTTTTTTGAACGAAAGAGCAAATTCTCAGTCAATTTAATAGACCAATCTTTAGATATTTTTAAGAATTTTTTCAAAAAAGAAAATGAAGATATAATCATAGTCACAGCATTATCTTTTGATGACAAAAGAGAGAGAAACAATGAAATCATTAATAAATACAATGTAATTTATGAAAAAATGAAAGAAAGCGGTGTTTTGTTGCCGATCACATCATGCTACGAGAGTTATTTATATGGAGATATTCCATTACCGGCTAGCGCACTTAACTTTTATTTTGATAAAAACATCTTCATAGAATTATCAAAAATAATGATGTGCCATTCAGGTATCATTGGAGATATATGCTTTTACATAAATAAGGATATAGCTGTTTACCCACACGAAGACGTAGGATTTGGATGCATGTCTTTAAATGGAGATAGAACAGCCGGAATTCAGTTTTTAAACACATGCAGTAAAAATAAAAATTTTCGCGTCGTATTCGATAAGTAAACACTTTAAATACAAATTAAATAATATTGCTAATAAAATAACATGAGAAACTATATTTCGTTAAACTTTCAATAAAACCCTATAAAACAATAAACATTAATCATATTAACATAATTTTAACCGGAAGAGTAACTCATAAATGATGTCTATTAAAATTGAGTGTTTCTTCTCGTCACGTGATGAGAAGAAGAAACTTATCATTCTAAATAAAATAAAAAACATCACAGCAAATGTTGAAAACATTATCCAGAGTGATAACCAGTATAGCTTTGTTATAAAAAAAACTGATACCCAATGGCAATATATTATTTTTAATGCAATACAAATTTGCCAGGAGATAGGATATCAATGGATATTAACTGGAGATATAGAACATGAATATAATGCTTGGTCTAATCATCCGAAAACCACAGGAATTAAGGCAATAAATGTGGTTGTTGAGCGCGCTTATTAAAATACCGAGATTGTTCGAATACAACTATCACCTAGTTACTCGGCAAGGATGGCCAAGCTAAATGTACTCACAGGCAAAAATCTAGAGTTCTGCAGGCCATCTTCATCTATGATACGAGCTGCAAGCTTATCCACCCTAGCAGTTTGATATCTTCAATTACATTATTTTTAAGCAAATGCCCCACAAACGTTACTCAACATCTTTAAGAACGACATCTATGACGTGATTATTTTGCGGCAGCGTTTTTTGCCATTATGATGTCACTCACTTTTCTTGATAGGGCTCTCCATGATTTGGTTAATGCTGGCAACGCTAGTGGTGGTATTTATTGTCGGCTTTCGGGTGCTGAACTCCGATGCGCGACGCGCATCCCAATCGCTGACGAAGCGATTAAACATTGAGCCGGTGTATGTTGAGTCGATGCTGAGCCAGATGGGGAAAACAGCAGGTGGAGAGTTTATCAGCTACCTGCTGCAGAATAATGAATCACATATGGGCAATGCCGCAGGCGTGTTGCTTATTTATCAGACATTTATCGTCGATGAATCAGATGAAAGCTTAACGTTTTGGCGTTCAGTTCTGCGCAAAGCCCATCTGCCCACTGAAATTACCCATAAGCACGTGCGTCTAGCCCTAACATTTTTGCGCGAACTTGAACCAGACCCTAATGAGATGGCGGCCTATCGTCTGCGCTACAATGCAAGATTCACGGCATTATCTACAGAAGGCGGTGCAGCCAATAGCAACGTCTACTATATGGATGGTTCGTCGGATCACGACTAGTTCGATGCCAACCTCAGAATATTTCGCCCTAAGCTCATCACTGCGAGGGCGCATAGTTATTTCTGCTATGTATCCTCATCTGTATATATACAATGCACATAAATTAGCCTGCGAATAGTTATTTTTCATTTTAATTATCCGCGGGACTATCATGCATGTATACAGTCTGATAATGTGATCGCCTTAACGATTCATACGTTTGTAGTGTCTCTAATCCAATCAAATAACGACTCAAAAATGCAAACTCATACTTCTGTTGAACAAGCCGCAGAGCCTGTTGCCACGCCATCGACATTTAAAGAAGGCGTCGTAGATAGCCTGCCTATTGTGATTGGTTACTTTCCCGTCGCCTTTGCTTTCGGTTTAACCGCGGTAAAGCTCGGGTTCTCTCCGCTCGAGAGCATTTTCTTTTCCAGCGTCATCTATGCCGGTGCCAGTCAATTTGTGATCACCGCATTGCTCAGCGCGGGGATGTCGTTATGGGTTTCAGCACTCACCGTTATGGCGATGGATATTCGTCATATTCTATATGGCCCGTCGCTACGCCATCGCATCATCACTCAAATGAGTCCAGGGAAAACCGCGCTCTGGGCATTTGGCCTAACTGATGAAGTATTTGCCGCCGCCACCAGCAAGCTCATGCGTGATAACCGCCAGTGGAGCGAAAACTGGATGATCGGCATTGCGCTTTGCTCATGGCTCTCATGGGTAATTGGCACCGCAGTGGGCGCTGTTTTCGGCAATGGTCCGCTGAAAGCCTATCCAGCTATAGAAGCTTCACTTACCTTTATGTTGCCTGCGCTCTTTTTGAGCTTTCTATTGGCTTCTTTTAAGCGTCAGCAGAGTTTTACGGTAGTTGCATCCATCGCTGCGTCTTTGGCCGCACTGCTTATTTTTTCGATACCTGCCTCCATTTTGGCCGGTATCGCAGCTGGTTGTATCGCCTCATTGTTTAGCCCTAAACCACAGTCACTCTCAGAGGTTTGCGATGATAAGTAATTTCTCCTTCAGCAGCCTCGCGATGGACTCAACGGTGATCACGATTAGCTTAGTTGTTGGTGGTGCGAACTTTCTCTTTCGTTACTTACCACTGCGACTTGGACGTGCACGCAAAAGCGATACGGCTAAACAAGGCATTGTCGCCCTTCTTTTAGACAATATTGGCATCGCCTCAATTTGCGCGTTGCTGGTGGTTTCTAGCACACCCGAGATCTTAGCCCAACATGAGCGGCTGATTCCTACCCTGTGCGGTTTTCTTGCCCTTGGAGTGTGCTTCTACCGCTCACAAAGCATCATCATGTCAACGCTATCCGGCGCAGTAACTTTTGGGCTGGTTTTTAAGATGATGATGATGTTCACGTGATTTCGCCTAAGTGATATTAACCAATCAAATTATTTTTATGGATAATGTTTCTAACAGCAATTAATAACAATTACTGCTAATTATTTATGTGTTAGATTATTTACATTATTAATCCCTGTAGTTACTATACCGCCCGAAACTAATGAGGTTATGCCCATGTCAAGTTCTATCACTCATATTGAGGAAATGCTGAAGCAACGCGCGCTCCGTCAAAAAGACTTCCCTTATCAAGAAATTTTATTGACGCGCCTGTGTATGCACATGCAAAGCAAATTGTTGGAAAATCGCAACAAAATGCTAAAAGAACAAGGGATTAACGAAACACTGTTCATGGCTCTGATCACGCTGGATGCGCAAGAGAGCAAAAGTATTCAGCCATCTGAACTGAGCGCGGCGTTAGGCTCATCACGTACCAATGCGACTCGCATTGCCGATGAGTTAGAAAAACGCGGCTGGATCGAACGTAAAGAAAGTGACAGCGATCGCCGTTGCCTGCATTTACACCTAACCGAAGCCGGTGAAGCGTTCCTCGGGGAAATTATTCCTCCGCAGCACAAATGCCTGCATTTCTTATGGTCTACTCTAAGTGCGGATGAGCAACAACAGCTCGAAACCCTAACGCGCAAGCTGCTGGGTCGCATCGAAGAAATGGAACAATCTGGCCTAACGCAGTAATCGCGTCGGGCTCTAAATCGTCAGGTATTAACCATGCAATTCCCTATTCGTAGGCAAATGACTGTGCTCGCTACGATGCTTCTGCTTGCGGGCTGCGCATCAACTAATAATATTGAACCGCAGTCTTCACTGCTGAACTCACAGCAATTGCAGTTATCCACGCCGACGAACACCGTCAAAGCGGTGAGTATTAACTGGTGGACGGCAGCCAACGACGCGCAGCTTAATGCGTTGATGACCGACGCCCTGAAAAATGCGCCGACGTTGAAACAGGCGGCGGCACGCGTACGTGAAGCCGAGAACGCGGTAGGCATGGCGAACTCGGCCAACGGCCCTAATTTGGATTTAACCGCCAATAGCCGCCGCGATCGTTTCTCCAAGAACACGATCCAGCCGCTGGCGCCTAACGTGCCCAATCCACAGCCGCTGTATGAAACCACCAATAATTTGGGCTTAAGCTTTAGCTATGAGTTTGACTGGTGGGGGAAATATCGCAATCAGGTGAATGCCGCAAAAGCTCAGGTGAATGCCGCTCACGCTGAACAGCAGCAAACGGCGTTATCTCTGACATCTGCCATTGCGTCTGCGTATTATCAATTGCAAAGTGACTATGCGATGCAGGATTTGCTCAATAAGCAGATCCAATCCTATCAAGCATTGGCTGAAATTAATGAGCAACAATACAACGCGGGCGTCATCGGCATTGAAGTGTGGCAACAGTCGCAGGCACAGGTAGATATCAATCGCCAGCTCGTGACACAAATCCAGACGCAGATTGATTTGCTGTCTCATCAAATTGCCGCGTTGACAGGGAAAAGCGCCGCCGGAAAATCTAATCTCCAGCGCGTTGCTTTGCCAGATAGCAATCTGCTCACGCCACCGACTGAGTTAACCATCAATCTGCTAGGTCAACGCCCTGATATCACGGCTCAACGTGAGTTAGTCGAATCGTATGAGCAAAGCGTTCAGGCGGCGCGTAAAGACTTCTATCCAAGCGTATCCATCAGTGGTTTTGCCGGTTTTACCACCGCCAACTTCAAAGGCACCAACCCCACATTGCTTGAGGCCGCGAGTAAAGCATGGAATTTAGCGCCAGCGATTTCGCTGCCAATCTTCCATGCCGGTGCACTACAGAGCAAATTGGGTGAAGAATCAGCGCTATACGATCAGGCGGTAGAATCTTATAACCAGACTATCCTTAGTGCAGTTCAAGATGCGGCTGATGCGATTACACAGCAACAAAGCGCAAACCAAATGTATCAGCAGGCACAGGGCGCTTCGCAGTCTACGGGGCAGGTTTACCGTGTAGCACAGGCTCAGTACCAAAGCGGGCTGACAGGACGTCTTCCGATGCTCAACAGCGAAACTCAACTGTTACAACAGCAACAGGCAGAACTGAATGCCAAAAATAATCTGTTGCAGGCAAAAATTGGACTTATTCGTTCACTTGGCGGCGGCTACCAAGCCCCAGCTGTGAATTCAAAAGCATAATATTTTAGTAAGGCGGAGATACACATGAGCGAAAGCGTGGCAGCTCAAACCACTCAGCAGCAACCTTCAAACAAAAAAAGACAGCGTAAAACGTGGCTCACGATTTTGACCGTCATTTTTGTTGTTATTGGCATTGCCTATTTGGCTTATTGGTTCCTCGTTCTGCGTCATCATCAGGAAACTGACGATGCGTATGTCACCGGTAATCAGGTGCAGATCAGTGCACAGGTTTCCGGCAGCGTAACCAAGGTTTATTTCGACGGAACCGATCTGGTGAAAGCCGGTGATATTCTGGTTACGCTCGATCGTACCGATGCTGAGCAGGCGTATGAAAAAGCCAAAACCGCGCTGGCAAACAGCGTTCGTCAAACCCACCAGCTGATTATTAATAGCAAACAGTATCAAGCTAACATCCAGCTGCGTAAAACCGAGCTGAATAAAGCGACCGATGACTATAAACGCCGCCAGGTTTTAGGCAGCGTTAACGCCATTGGCCGTGAAGAACTGCAACACGCGCAAGACGCCGTTGAAAGTGCGAAAGCCGCATTAGACGTCGCCGTTCAGCAATACAACGCTAATCAGGCATTGATTCTGAATACGCCGCTAGAAAAACAACCGGCCATTCAACAGGCTGCAGCACAGGTTCGTGATGCATGGCTGGCACTGGAACGTACTCAGATTCGCAGCCCGATTACCGGCTATGTATCACGCCGTAGTGTTCAAGTGGGCGCCCAAATCACGCCAAGCACCCCGCTGATGGCGGTTGTTCCTGATAACCAACTGTGGATCGATGCCAACTTTAAAGAAACTCAGTTAGCCGGTATGCGTATTGGCCAATCGGCTACCGTCGTGAGTGACATGTACGGTGACGACGTGGTTTATAAAGGTAAGGTCGTCGGCTTGGATATGGGGACTGGCAGCGCGTTCTCTCTGTTACCTGCCCAGAATGCGACCGGCAACTGGATCAAAGTGGTTCAGCGCTTGCCTGTACGTATTGAGCTTGATGCGAAACAGATTGCCGAGCATCCGCTACGTATCGGTTTGTCTACGCTGGTGACGGTTGATACCGCAAATGCCGACGGTTTAGTGTTGGCAAATACCGTACGTAAAACGCCTGCATACGAAAGTAATGTCCTGACGTTGAATCTGGATCCGGTGAATCAAGTGATTGCCGAGATCATTCAGGCTAACGCAAGCTAAAAACGGCAGAGGTTAACGTGCAACAAAAACCGCTTGAGGGCGCACGGCTTGCATGGATGACGGTGGCGCTAGCAATGGCCACCTTTATGCAGGTTCTGGACTCGACGATTGCCAACGTGGCGATCCCGACGATCTCCGGGAACCTAGGTGCATCTAACTCGCAGGGAACCTGGGTGATCACATCATTCGGGGTGGCAAACGCCATCTCGATTCCGATCACCGGCTGGCTAGCAAAACGCTTCGGGGAAGTTCGCTTATTCCTGTGGTCGACGATCCTGTTTGCCGTCGCGTCTTGGCTATGTGGGATCTCCTCTAGTCTGGAAATGCTGATCTTCTTCCGCGTTTTGCAGGGGATTGTCGCAGGCCCGCTGATCCCGCTTTCACAAAGTCTCTTGCTCAGTAACTACCCGCCAGCGAAGCGAAGTATGGCGTTGGCGATGTGGTCAATGACCGTGATCGTCGCGCCGATTTGTGGACCGATTCTGGGTGGTTATATCAGTGATAACTATCACTGGGGCTGGATCTTCTTTATCAACGTCCCTCTAGGGATTGCCGTTGCGCTGGTCGCGATGTCTACGTTGAAAGGACGTGAAACCAAAACCGAGATCAAACCTATCGATACGGTGGGGCTAGTACTTCTGGCACTCGGCGTGGGCTGTTTGCAGGTCATGCTGGATAAAGGTAAAGAGCTCGATTGGTTCAACTCCACCGAGATCATCGTGCTGACGGTTGTCGCCGTGGTAGCGCTGTGCTTCTTGCTGGTCTGGGAGCTTACCGATGACCATCCGGTCGTCGATCTGTCGCTCTTTAAGATGCGAAACTTTACCATCGGCGTGCTGTGTATCAGCTTGGCCTATATGCTCTACTTTGGCGCCATTGTTTTGCTGCCTCAGTTACTGCAAGAGGTCTATGGGTATACCGCAACGTGGGCCGGTTTGGCATCTGCACCTGTCGGTTTGATTCCGGTACTGCTTTCACCAATTATTGGTAAGTTTGCGCCGAAATTGGATATGCGCCGCCTAGTGACGTTCAGCTTCATTATGTATGCAGTGTGCTTCTACTGGCGTGCTTATACCTTCGAACCCGGCATGGATTTTGGCGCATCCGCGTGGCCACAGTTTATTCAGGGCTTCGCGGTGGCGTGCTTCTTTATGCCACTGACCACCATCAGCCTTTCTGGTCTTCCACCAGAACGTTTGGCGGCGGCCTCGAGCCTGAGTAACTTCTGTCGTACACTGGCAGGTTCTATCGGAACATCGATTACCACGACGCTATGGACGCGCCGCGAAGCGCTGCACCATTCACAGCTGACGGAATCGGTGAACCCTTACAATCCAATAGCGCAGCAGACATACAGTGAATTGGAAAAGCTGGGCATGAGCAGCAAGCAAGCGTCAGCCTATTTGGCAAATGAAATTACCGCGCAAGGTCTGATTATTTCGGCCAACGAGATATTCTGGATTTCTGCGGGCGTATTCCTCGCCCTGCTGGTACTGATTTGGTTTGCTCGCCCACCGTTCTCAACCGCCGGTGGCGGTGGTGGCGCGCACTAAAACGCCAACGCTCGATTTCAGATATAAAAAAGCCGCCCTTAGGCGGCTTTTTCTTGCATATTTTTTAGCGATTACTGCATCAGCAAATACAGTGAATTATCACCACGTTGGATATTCAGTGCCAGAACCGGTGGCTTGGAATCCATAATCTTACGCAGTTCACCCAAGTTAGCGACTGGCTGCTGGTTCACGCCCAGAATGATGTCGCCTTTCTGCAAACCAACGCGTGCCGCCGTTGAACCTTTCTGCACGTTATCAACCTTAACGCCTTTGACGTTACCGGTGGTCACGTTGCTCAACTCAGCACCTTCAATACCGGCAAAGACATTGCTTGACGCCACTTGGCTTTGTTGGCTCTGCTCTAAGGTTACGTCAACCGTGATTGGTTTACCGTCACGGATCAGGCCAAGTTTCAGCTTGCTGCCTACTGGCATAGTCCCGATTTCAGCGCGGAATGAAGCGAAGCTGGAAATCGCTTTACCGTTTAGAGAGACCACAACGTCACCGGCTTTAATGCCTGCTTTCGCCGCAGAAGACTTCGGCAACACTTGGCTAATGAATGCGCCACGCTGTGCATCCACCTTCATGGCCTTAGCCAATTCAGAGTTCAGCTCGGTGCCCATAATCCCCAGTTCACCGCGTTTCACCTGACCAAACTCGACCATCTGGCCGGTGAGGTTTTTCACCATGTTGCTTGGAATCGCGAAACCGATACCGATGTTGCCGCCGTCCGGTGCCAGAATTGCGGTGTTAATCCCGATCAATTCGCCGTTCAGATTCACCAGCGCACCGCCGGAGTTACCACGGTTAATTGCCGCATCCGTCTGGATAAAGTTTTCGTAGTTTTCGACATTCAGGCCACTGCGCCCTAACGCAGAAACGATACCTGAAGTCACGGTTTCACCTAAACCATATGGGTTACCAATGGCCACGGTGTAATCACCCACGCGCAGTGCATCAGAGTCGGCCATTTTAATCGCCGTCAGGTTTTTAGCGTCTTTCAACTGGATCAACGCAATATCTGTACGTGGATCGGTACCGATCACTTTCGCGTCATATTTGCGTCCATCGCTCAGTTGAACTTGGATGGAGTCTGCGTTTTCTACTACGTGGTTATTCGTCGCAACGTAACCTTTGGCTGCATCAATAATGACGCCAGAACCCAAGGCTTTGAATTTTTCTTTCGATGGGCCGTTGGCGCCGCCGCCCTGACACATCGGTGAACCGCTAAAAGGCGATCCTTCCTGACAGAAAGGCGAATTATCGCCAAAGAATTGCTGGAACTGCTGTGGCATACGCGCGTTGTTATTCACCGTCGCGCTACCTTCCACATTGATGCTGACAACGGATGGCATCACCTTCTCCAGCATGGGTGCCAGACTAGGTAGCTGCTGGCTAGTCGCAGCCGATGCCGTTTCAGCCGCGCTGGCTGACATCGGGCTTAACGCCATTCCCAAACTCAATGCTACTGCACTCAATACTAAAGTGGATTTTTTCATAGAACTTTTTTCTCTTGTATTATCAACGATAAATAATGTGAGGAACACATAACATCACTCATGATGCTCTTATCTATACCCTTCATACTTCAAGCAACTTGAAATACTTTGGGTATAACGTAGGTGTGATTCGAGCATTTTCAACGTGTTCCAACTAATCTGTTTGCTTAATCTAATCACTGGCAAATAAGCCGTGATATTTGTGCATATTAAGAGTCGGATAAAACAATGAAGTTCCCTTTGCATGAGTCAAGGAAGCGTAAAAAATTATGGCGCGTCTTTACAAAACTCGACTTTATTCATCATCTTTATTATTCCGCGGCCATTAAGCGACGGTACTCATCATAGGCATAAAGATCGGTCATGCCGCTGATATAATCTTGGATTAAACGAGCCCGGTAATAATACTCTCGAACCTCGCGTTGCTCATTAGACAGATGTTTAATCTGTTTAACGGCTTCACGATAAGCGGCAAGATGCTTCCCTGAAAGCTTATGAAATAGGCGAGTTTCGATAGGAAATTTTTTATGTTTATTATCTTCAACGAGTTTAGCAAAGTCGTCCATTGGCATATCAAGCAGGTCACTGTAAATATCTAGTAGTCCAGTGATAACGCGATATCCCTGCAGCTCAAGCTGTTCAACTTCGTGATGATTAAACACATAGCTACGCGCAACATTTTTAAACACGTCAAGCAGGCGGTTTTCTTGCCCTTCATCATCAATAAGCGGCTCATTAAAAGCGCCTTCAACGATTGACTCAAGATGATGACAGAACCGGTCAGCGGCATGCGGCACCAGTACTTTAATGACATTCACTCTCAGATACATGAAGAACGCTTCTGAGCGACCCACTTTTTGCATCCGGCAATACGCGTCGTCCACAATCGTGGCGAAGAGTTCGCCTTCTCCCTTTTTGTTCCATTCGGTCTTGAGATAGTCATACAGTTGTTCTACGGTAAAAATGTTCTTTTCTACCGCATCTTCTAAATCCGCAACGCAATAGGAAATATCATCCGCCGCTTCCATTATATAAGTCAGTGGAAAACGGTGATATTCCTTAATATTGACTTTTCGTTGTAAGGTATGGATGAAGCTTTCTTCTGCCCAATAATAGCCAGGCTTCTTCATCAAGTAACTATATTGCTTTGGTTTCTCACCAGTCCAATAGGCTGGGCGAGTATATTTAAAAACACAGGCAATTTGCGCGTAGGTTAAATTTAGTCTCAATAAGGTATGAATAAGCCGTATTGCCTGTGCATTGCCTTCAAAATTACATAAATCAATTCTAACTTTGCCACGTAAAATATTCAGATCAGTATCAGCCGCATTACGACGCAACACGACAACTTGGCACTGTAATTCATCATCTAAAAAACCTTGGCCTTCTGCAATCACACCTAAACGTCGGCTAAACCAATCGTTAATAGCTGATTCTCCAAAATGGCCAAACGGTGGATTACCGATATCATGCATCAAGCACGCCATTTCAACGATGCTCTCAAAAGAATCAAGATACAGCTCTAAACCGAGTTCGTTTATGCGGCCTGTTTTTTTCAGATGATGAATCACTTCTTTGGCAATATGCCGCCCAACCTGCTGCACTTCCATCGAATGTGTCAGTCGGCTCCGCACGGCGGCGTTTCGTTCCAGAGGAAAGACCTGTGTTTTCTGCTGTAGCCTGCGAATCGCGGCTGAATTGATAATGCGCCCACGATCGCTTTCAAAACGTCGTGCTATTTCATATCCATCGTCGAGTTCTTGGCAATCTGCGCTATAGAACCGCTGATAGCAAAATTTAGCACCTAGGTTAATATCCATTCTTTTCCAAGCCCTCAAACAACAGACAAAAAATAACCAATAAAAGAATACGCTAACAGTAATGTACTGAAAATTCATCCTTTGTGCGCCACAACCCTTGCATTAGCAGCTGATTCATAGCCAAAAGCACTTTTTACCTCCTCATGATAGACTAGGGCAGGTCTTTGAATGGCTTAAGCTTGAATAATTAACGAGCATTAACTCACAATTTTGCAGGTATTATCATGAAAGTAGGCATCATTGGTGCAATGGAGCAAGAAGTTGCTGTGCTGCGCGATCGCATTGAGAATCGTCAAACCCTGCAGCGCGCAGGCTGTGAAATCTACACGGGCACCCTTGGTGGTGTTGAAATCGCTTTGCTCAAATCTGGGATTGGCAAAGTCTCTGCCGCAATGGGCACGACCTTGCTGCTAGAACATTGCCGTCCAGACGTGGTGATAAACACAGGTTCTGCCGGTGGTTTGGCAAGCACGCTGAAAGTAGGCGATATCGTCGTTTCTGACGAAGTTCGCTATCACGATGCCGATGTAACTGCTTTTGGCTACGAGCCAGGCCAAATGGCGGGCTGCCCTGCGGCATTTGTCGCAGACGCCAACCTGATTGCGCTGGCAGAGCGCTGCATCACCGCGCTGAATCTGAATGCGGTTCGCGGCTTAATTTGTAGCGGCGATGCTTTCATTAACGGCGCTGAACCGCTGGCTCGCATTCGTGCAACCTTCCCAGACGTTGCTGCCGTTGAGATGGAAGCCGCTGCGGTTGCTCACGTTTGTCATGCATTCAATACGCCGTTTGTGGTTGTGCGTGCTATTTCTGACGTAGCGGATAAAGAATCGCACCTGAGCTTTGATGAGTTCTTAGTAGTTGCGGCTCAGCAGTCTTCACTGATGGTCGAAGCGATGTTGCAGGAATTCGCTAAACACGCCTGAGAAAATATGAGACCCCATAAATGAAACTGAAACAGCCTGTCTCACGCCTGCTTGGCGCTCTTTGGCTGCTGCTGTGTCTGCCGCTCTCTGCGGCAGACCGCGTCATTAGCCTATCGCCCCACACTACTGAAATGGCATATGCCGCAGGACTGGGCGATAAGATGGTCGCGGCCAGCCTTTATTCTGATTACCCGCCTGCTGCGGAAAAGCTCGAAAAAGTGGCCTCATGGCAAGGGATAAATCTCGAACGTATTCTCGCGCTGAAACCTGATTTAATTCTGGCATGGCGCGGAGGAAACCCTCAGCGCGTGCTCGATCAGTTAGCCGGATTCAATATCCCCATCTTTTATTCCGATCCTAAAAGCATTGATGGGATTGCCGACGATCTCGATCGCTTAGCCTCTTATAGCCCAACACCTCAGGTTGCTCACGATGCGGCAAACCATTTTCGTGACGAGGTGAAAATGCTACGTGAGAAGTATCAACGTCCAACTGCAACTCGCGTACTGATGCAGTTTGGCACTCAGCCTCTATTCACGACGTCTAAAGCCACCATCCAGAGCGATTTGTTATCGCTGTGCGGTGCCACCAATATTTTTGCGGACAGTCCAGTGCCTTGGCCTCAGGTGAGTCGCGAGCAGGTGATCATCCGTAAACCGCAGGTCATTGTGGTCAGTGGTTCGCAAGAGCAAATAGAAACGGTGAAACAGTTTTGGCAGCCACAGTTGAACGTTCCCGTTATCGCCATCAACGAAGATTGGCTAAACCGCAGTGGCCCGCGCATTATTCTGGCGGCTCAGTCCCTGTGCGAACAGTTAGATAATCTCACGCCTAAAACCGCACAGTAGCTAAAAACACTTTTCTTTATCCATTGAAGAAAAGTGTTTAATTCTGTATCCCCCCATAGAAAGTGTTCAAAATTCAATGTATCTTATTGCATCACAATAAATAAAATAACCAATTAAAACAATAAGTTAATTATATAATCACTCACTCGCTGATTTGACAGTTGTCATACATTGCAGAGAAACAGACAGGGGAACCAACCATGCTGGTGTATTGGCTGGATATTCTAGGCACCGCGGTATTTGCTATCTCAGGCGTTTTATTGGCAGGCAAGCTGAGAATGGACCCGTTCGGCGTGCTGGTTTTAGGCGTTGTTACCGCCGTTGGCGGCGGAACTATTCGTGATATGGCGCTCGACCACGGGCCTGTTTTTTGGGTCAAAGATCCTACCGATCTCGTAGTGGCGATGGTGACCTGCCTCGCAACCATCGTATTAGTGCGGCAACCCCGTCGTTTACCAAGCTGGATCCTGCCAGTGCTGGATGCGGTTGGCTTAGCGGTGTTTGTGGGTATCGGTGTTAACAAAGCATTCGCCGGCGGCGCTGGCCCGCTTATCGCCGTTTGTATGGGCGTGATTACTGGCGTGGGTGGTGGCATGATCCGCGATGTTCTCGCACGCGAAATCCCTATGATCCTGCGCACTGAAATTTATGCAACTGCCTGTATTATCGGCGGTATTGTTCACGTAACCGCGTATGCAACCTTCGGAATGGATCTGCAAAATGCCATGATGCTAGGTATGTTCGTGACGTTAGCTATTCGCCTTGCAGCCATTCGTTGGCACTTGAAACTCCCCACGTTTACTCTAGACAGCTAAATAATTTTTTAGGAGCAGCATCCTGCCGCTCCTATCCATTCACTTTCTTGAATCTATTTCTCTTCAAGCGCTATGAAATAAAGTCCTCTCTCTGTGGTGTAAACACATCGATCAACGTTCCCGCCTCTACGCATACACAGCCATGCATAACGTCCGGCTTTTTATAGAGAGTATCCCCCGCGCTGACCCGATGGGTTTCATCCCCAATCGTAAAATCGAAAACACCGGATTTTACGTAGGTACTCTGCTCATGTGGATGATTGTGCAAAGGACCAATCGCGCCTGCCTGAAAGCAAACCTCCACCATCATCATCGTGCCACCGTGAGCAAGTACCTTGCGGGTAACGCCCTCACCTGCTGGCTCAACGGCAATATTTTGGTAAAAGAAGAACATGGTTTATTCCTTTCGATATAGGCTCTTAGTGAATATATTCGCCATAGTTCAAGCAACGTTTTCTTAGTGCACGAGGCCAAACGTGTATTTAATGAAAGCAGATAAAATCGTGAAATCAGGGTCGGCGAAAGTCACCCCTGTCGCACCTAAATAGCTGAATAACGGTAAAACCAGTGCGGGAAGGAAACACAACAATAAGCCGTTAACGAAGCTGGCAATAATTGCGCCTCTTAAACCACCGGTGGCATTACCAAATATGGCGGCGGTACCTCCGCAGGTAAAACTGGCAAGAATTCCCGGTACAATAATCGGTAATCCAAGCGATGGGAAAATAGCGATACAGCAAAGCTCAGCGAAAAAGCTCACTAAAAAACCAATCAATACCGCATTAGGTGACTTGTCAAAAAGAACCATGGGATCAACGGCCGGAATTGACCCTGGGGCAATAGTTTGGGAAATACCTTTAAACGCAGGAACAATTTCTTCGGCAAATAGCACCACGCCCTTTTTAGCGATAAATAACCCACCAGCAAAAACCGCTGATTTTTCCAATAGCCAAACAAGATAAGGTTTCTTCTCCATAATGCTGACTAAATATTCATTGCTGGAGAATAGAGAAGAGACACCAAGAAGGCAGAACATAGTGAGAAACGTTGCTACGTCTGAGTTTTTCAAAAAGCTAAATTTGTCGCTGACATTAACGTGCTCAACGTTAACCGAAGTGTTACCAAACCATTTACCTAAGAAAGAAGCAATAAGGTAAGAACTCGAGGCTGCGTGAGCGATACAATAATCATTATGACCGATTATTTTCCGACTAAATCGGGACAAAATCGTTGGGAATACGGCCATGTAGACGCCAATCACAACGGAGCCAAACACTATGGAAAATAACTCGCTGTAGCCTAATCCCACCAATGCAGCCGTCACTGAAAAAGCCATAAAGACAATAAGATGTAATGACAGATAGATAGATTTAAACCGTGTATATCGCGCCAGCAGAATATTAATTATCATGGCGAAAAATAGAATAATTGCTGCGGGCCGACCTAGCCGGTCGATAGTCAGCGCCATGATCGCTTCGTTGCTGGGAACTACGCCTCTCAAGCCAAATGCATGGGTAAACAGATCGCTGAACATGGTCAATACGCCACCCAGTATTCCGCCCCCTGTTTTAATCAGAACAAAGCCTAAAAAGGCTAAAACAGTTCCTTTTATAATCGTGGTCAACTTTGCCTTTTGTAGGCAAAGCCCACAGAAAGCGATAAAAGCTATAATGATCGATGGTGTTCCAAAAACTTTTAATAAATAGTCCATGAGAAACCTTATTTTTATATTAAGTTTGAAAATCACGCCCAGCAAAAAACAGCAACACTCATCCCCTCATCAAATAGTTAATTTAATGAGCAACATTCTTTTGTATAAATAAAACAGGTTATTAAATATATTAATTTAATTCGTAAAAAGAACTTTTAATACTTTCTACGATTATTTAGTTAAATAGCCTCTAACCATTTTCACATGGCACAAAATTTATAAATTTGGCTAATGTATCTAATACCAAATGTAAAAAGACAACTGAACAAATAGGTTTATCGAATCATGCTGCTTCCCATTAATCTCTATGAAAATGAACCGGCGTTTCAAGTAGAGAGGTATTTTATCAAAAAGGAACAATGATTTTGTGACGCCGATAACTAAACCCGCGTTTCAAAAATCATAAAACCAATTTAAAAAGATTTTTGATAATGGCCATTTGCGACATAGTGCGGCGGCAGTACGCCCTATCTTCGACTAAACTTTCTGTTGCGGATTACTTTCAGCATATAATTTTTCTTACAGCGGATCTTATCGCTCAGGTACGAGGCGGTAAGATCATGAGCACTCGGTAATCCAATACGCTACCGAGGAATATATCTATGCAATTAAGTACTTATCTGTTTTTCGACGGAAACGCTGAGGAAGCCATTGCGTTCTATGCTCAAGCACTAGACGCAGAGGTATTATTCAAAATGCGTTTTGGTGAAGCGCCGGTCGATGATTCTCAATGCGCAACCACGCCACCGTTCCCTGCCGATAAAATCATGCACGCTTCGCTTAAAATCGGAGACGGTTTGCTCATGCTGAGCGATGGCAACATGTGCGAGGAAGAGAAAAAGCACGGCGGCTATGCCGTTAGTCTGCACTCAAATGATTTAACACAGGGGAAAATTTGGTTTGAACGATTATCGGAAGGGGCAACGGTGACAATGCCTTTTCAGGAAACCTTTTGGGCTTTAGGATTTGGGATGCTAACCGATAAATTCGGCATTCCCTGGATGGTGAACGTAGAAAAAACGATGGGATAGAAAGTTCTTAAAAACAAAAAAGCCCGCGATCAACACGGGCTTTTTGTACTGGCGATATTAACGCTTAAACACTGAAAGAGGAGCCACAGCCGCAGGTCGATTTCGCATTTGGGTTGGTTACGATGAAACGAGAACCTTCCAAACCTTCGGTATAGTCGACTGAACCGCCAACCAGATATTGCAGGCTCATCGGATCGACTACCAGCATCACGCCTTGCTTCTCAATGGTCATATCACCGTCGTTCACCTTATCATCAAAGGTAAAGCCGTACTGGAAGCCACTACAGCCCCCGCCAGTGATATAGACGCGCAGCTTCAAATCCGGGTTTTCTTCGTCTGCGATCAGTACTTTAACTTTATTCGCTGCAGCTTCGGTAAACTGCAACGGCAGAGCCATATCTTCACTCATTTCTCACTCCCAAACTCTGCTTTTCACAGAATGTTTCTACACAACATGGTGACACGTACATGCAGGTATCGTCAGAAAGCCATGTTGATTTATGCGGTCATTATCTAATACCTGACTAATTCGTTCAAGTATTGCTCGTCGGTAACGATGCCTTTTCCGCTTCTTGCTGAGCTGCCTGCTCCTGGGCCTGCTTTTGAGCCAGCTCCTGACGCTTGAGCGTTCTTTCTAAGATGCAAGAGTACAGCGGTTTTCCACCTAAAAACTGGGCTAATAGTGTAGCGCCAAGACAGGTAATGATCATCGGTAAAATGAGCTGATAGTTATCAGTCATTTCTAGAACCAGCACAATACCTGTGAGCGGAGCCCTGACGGTGGCGGCAAATAACGCGCCCATTCCGGCAATAGCGAACGTACCGGCCTCAATGCCGTATTGTGGAAACAGATGTGCGCTTGCCATCCCAAATGCCGTTCCGAGCAACGTCCCCAAAGCCAGCATCGGTGCAAAAATACCACCAGGCGCACCGGAACCAAAGCACAGCAGCGTAGTGACTACGCGGGCAATAAAGATAAATAGCAACATGCCCATCGTGTAATTTCCAGCAGCAGCGATGGGGATGAGATTAAAACCACCGCCCGCAGCTTCTTGCTGAATCAGTCCGAGTACGCCGCACAGTCCGCCTAAAACGCCGCCGATCAGAACCAGTTTGCGCCAATCGCCGCCGTGTAAACGCTGGAACATATCCTGAACACGGAACACGCCACGGTTAAACATCACCCCAACAACGCCAAAAACCATACCGAGCAGCAGATACAGCCACAGAGTATTGATGCCAACGTTGCCCAGCTTGCCCACTTCAATCACCGTACGTTCACCGTTGAAAAAACGGAATACCACGCAGGACATAATGACGCCAATAAAGACCGCTTTGATTGAAATCAGGCTATAGCGGAACTGCGGACGCATCTCCTCAATCACAAATAAGATGCCCGCTAGCGGTGCATTAAACGCGGCGGTTAACCCCGCAGCCGCACCGGTTGCCAGAAGGCTATGCCGTGCCTCCGTGCTGCGAGCACGAAACAGGTCAAACACCATTTGGCCAAGGTTTCCCCCCATCTGCACGGTGGGACCTTCGCGCCCGAGCACCATGCCAGCGCCAAGCGTTCCCAAACCACCGAAAAACTTCACGGGGATCACTCGCCACCAGCGCACGGGGCGTAAATTTTCTAACGCCCCTTCAATTTCGGGAATGCCTGAGCCACCCGCCTCTGGAGCAAAACGGCGCACTAAATAATAGCCAAACATTGCTAACAGCGCGGAGCCAATAAACGCCATCGGCCAAACAATAATCCAGTAATCAGCGACATGGGCCAATCCACCCAATCGCTGCTGTTGCACCCAATCAACGCTTTTTTCAAACGCTACGCCGATGAGACCCGCAAGAGTCCCGACCACCGCAGCCATCAATAAGATGGCCACTGGGGTTTTATCGCGGCGTAAAATTTGCAGCATCACGTCGCTACGACGCAAACGCGTGGCAGACGGCAGAGAAGTTTGTTGTTCTTGCTGTGTCATAATCAGTCAACTAAAGGTGTGGTTGATAAGTAGTACAAATGAAAGAGGCGTTATTCTACATGGCAAATGCCGCTAAGTCCCCTTTGCGAGTGAGAGATTGCTACTCCATAAGGATAGCGTTTATATCCACGTTGATACGATTGAATTATGTTCAACGCCTAACCTAACGTTTTTCTTCATTTCATCTCTGTGGCGACTTCTTTAGAATAGAAGCGACTTTTTACATTCAGCACAGGTCAGGAGCCGATTTATGAGTAAGTCTGAAAGTCTGTACGCTCAGGCAAAAGAGCTAATTCCGGGTGGCGTTAACTCCCCGGTTCGCGCCTTCACCGGCGTTGGTGGTGTGCCTTTATTTATTGAGCGCGCAGATGGCGCTTACCTGTACGATGCCGATGGCAAAGCCTACATTGATTACGTTGGCTCATGGGGCCCAATGGTTCTCGGCCATAACCACCCTGCGATTCGCGAAGCCGTGCTAGAGGCCGTTGGCCGTGGCTTAAGCTTTGGTGCACCAACCGAAATGGAAGTCAAAATGGCCGAACTGGTCACCACACTGGTGCCAAGCATGGACATGGTGCGTATGGTGAACTCAGGTACAGAAGCCACCATGAGCGCCATCCGTCTTGCTCGTGGCTTTACCGGCCGCGATAAGATCATCAAGTTTGAAGGTTGCTACCACGGCCACGCCGATCATCTGCTGGTGAAAGCGGGCTCGGGTGCCCTCACCTTAGGCCAGCCAAACTCTCCGGGCGTTCCGGCTGACTTTGCTAAACATACGCTGACCTGCACCTATAACGATATCGAGTCCGTTTTACAGGCCTTTAAGCAATACCCTGACGATATCGCCTGCATCATCGTTGAGCCGGTAGCAGGAAACATGAACTGCATTCCTCCACAGCCTGAATTCCTGCCAGGCTTACGTGAGCTGTGCGATCAATACGGTGCGTTACTGATCATTGATGAAGTGATGACAGGCTTCCGCGTTGCGCTGGCTGGTGCTCAGGATTATTACGGCGTGACGCCGGACTTAACCTGCTTAGGCAAAATCATCGGCGGCGGTATGCCCGTTGGCGCATTCGGCGGTCGCCGTGACGTGATGGAAGCGCTAGCACCCACCGGTCCCGTTTATCAAGCCGGTACGCTGTCTGGTAACCCTGTCGCGATGGCTGCGGGCTTCGCCTGCCTCAACGAGATCTCGCAGCCGGGTATCTACCCACAGCTGACCGAACTCACCGACAATCTGGCTTCCGGCCTGTTAGACGCAGCGCAGAAAGAAGGCATTCCACTTGTTGTGAATCACGTGGGCGGCATGTTTGGGATCTTCTTCACCGATCAGGAAACCGTCACCTGCTATCAGGATGTGACGCGTTGCGACGTTGAACGATTCAAGCAGTTCTTCCATTTGATGCTGGAAGAAGGCGTGTACTTCGCTCCTTCTGCGTTTGAAGCAGGCTTTATGTCGCTGGCGCATTCACAGGAAGATATTCAGAAAACCATCGACGCCGCGCGTCGTTGTTTTGTGAAGATGAAAAAGTAGGTTTTATTTCACGTACGCCGCGGTGCGGCGTACGGTTTTCACTAAATATCGCTTAATTAATTACGTGTTTGGATCCAGAACGCATGGATAAGCCCCGGAATATAACCCAGCAGCGTTAAGATAATATTTAGCAGAAAAGCACCGCCAATCCCCTTGTCTAACAACACCCCTAGCGGTGGCAATATAATGGTGAAAACAATTCGCCAAAATCCCATCTCACTCTCCTTAAATTGTGTTAATGAATCCCCATCATCTTGATGAGACACAATATTAAGCATAGACCGTCATCCGCAACTTGGTAAAAACTCAGATAATTAGCCATAAAAAAACCCCGCCGAAGCGAGGTTTAGTGTTTATCTATTCGCGGAAAATAATCCTAGAACGATTATTCCCACTCAATGGTAGCCGGTGGCTTGCCGGAGATGTCATACACCACGCGGGAAATACCGTTAACTTCATTGATGATGCGGTTGGAGACGCGACCAAGGAAATCGTATGGCAGATGAGCCCAATGCGCGGTCATGAAGTCGATAGTTTCTACCGCACGCAGAGAGACAACCCAATCATATTTACGACCATCGCCCATCACGCCAACGGAACGCACTGGCAGGAACACGGTGAATGCCTGACTCACTTTGTTATACAGATCTGCTTTGTGCAGTTCTTCGATGAAGATAGCATCCGCACGACGCAGCAGATCGCAGTACTCTTTCTTCACTTCGCCCAGCACACGAACGCCTAAGCCAGGACCAGGGAACGGATGGCGATACAGCATATCGTATGGCAGCCCCAGTTCCAGACCGATCTTACGCACTTCATCTTTAAAGAGCTCTTTCAGCGGTTCAACCAGACCCAGCTTCATCTCTTTTGGCAGGCCGCCCACGTTATGGTGAGACTTAATCACGTGCGCTTTGCCAGTTGCTGATGCCGCAGACTCGATCACGTCTGGGTAGATAGTACCCTGTGCCAACCACTTAACGCCCGGCTGTTTGCACGCTTCTTCATCAAAGACTTCAACGAATACGCGGCCGATAGTTTTACGTTTAGCTTCTGGATCGTTAATGCCAGACAGCGCGCTCAGGAAGCGTTCTTCTGCCTTAACGTGGATGATATTCAGGCCGAATTTATCGCCGAACATCTCCATCACCTGCTCGCCTTCGTTCAAGCGCAGCAGACCATTATCAACGAATACGCAGGTCAAACGTTTACCGATAGCACGATGCAGCAGCAGCGCGGTCACAGAAGAGTCAACGCCGCCAGACAGGCCCAGAATCACTTCATCTTCGCCCACTTGTTCACGCAGACGCACTACCGCATCTTCGATGATCGTGGCTGGTGTCCACAGAGCTTCACAGCCGCAGATGTCCAGAATGAAACGCTCCAGCATGCGCTGGCCCTGATGGGTATGAGTCACTTCAGGATGGAACTGAACGCCATAGAAACGCTTTTCGTCGTTCGCCATAATAGCGTACGGGCAGGTTTCAGTGCTGGCAACGGTAACGAAATCAGAAGGTATCGCGGTAACTTTATCGCCATGGCTCATCCAAACGTCCAGCACTGGGGTGCCGTCTTTTGTCAGAGAGTCTTTGATATCGTCAAACATTTTACTGTGCGCGGTCACTTCAACCTGCGCATAGCCAAATTCACGTTCGTTTGAGCTTTCTACATGGCCACCCAGTTGCATCGCCATGGTCTGCATGCCGTAGCACACGCCAAAAACAGGCACGCCGGCAGTGAAGACATATTCTGGTGCACGTGGGCTGTTGTTCTCAGTCGTGCTTTCAGGGCCACCGGACAGAATAATACCGCTTGGGTTGAATTCACGGATCTGCGCTTCGGTGACATCCCATGCCCACAGCTCGCAATATACGCCGATCTCACGTACGCGGCGTGCCAGAAGCTGAGTGTATTGGGAGCCGAAATCCAGAATCAGAATGCGATGCTTATGAATATTATGAGTCATGTAAGGCCTTGTTTAGAAAAATAAATAGCCAAAAAAAACGAAAAATAGGTCACTGAATATTCAGCGGCGAGAATCGGCTTTGCGCCCTCGCCGCCTGTAGAGATATTACGAACCCATGCGGTAGTTCGGTGACTCTTTGGTGATGGTCACATCATGAACGTGGCTTTCTTGAATTCCTGCGCCGCTGATGCGAACAAATTCAGCTTTGGTACGCAGTTCATCAATGGTTGCACAGCCTGTCAAACCCATGCATGAGCGTAGACCGCCCATTTGCTGATGGATAATCGCTTTCAGGTGACCTTTGTAAGCTACGCGGCCTTCGATACCTTCAGGAACCAGTTTGTCGGCAGCGTTATCGCTCTGGAAGTAACGGTCAGAAGAACCTTTAGACATCGCGCCCAGTGAACCCATACCGCGATATGATTTGAATGAACGGCCTTGATACAGTTCGATCTCACCCGGAGATTCTTCGGTACCTGCCAGCATACCACCCACCATGACGCAGCTTGCGCCAGCGGCCAGTGCTTTTGCGATATCACCGGAGAAACGGATACCGCCATCGGCGATAACAGGAATACCGGTACCTTCCAGCGCTTCAACGGCGTCAGAAACGGCGGTAATCTGTGGAACACCAACGCCGGTAACAATACGCGTGGTACAAATAGAACCAGGGCCGATACCTACTTTAACCGCGTTCACACCGGCTTCAGCCAATGCTCTAGCGCCCGCAGCCGTAGCCACGTTGCCGCCGATAATTTGCAGGTCAGGGAATTTAGCGCGAGTTTCGCGAATGCGCTGTAACACGCCTTCAGAATGGCCATGGGAGGAGTCGATCAGCAGTACGTCAACGCCGGCTTCAACCAGCGCGGCAATGCGCTCTTCGTTGCCCGCGCCCGCGCCTACCGCAGCACCTACGCGCAGACGGCCATGCTCGTCTTTACACGCGTTAGGTTTGCGCTCTGCTTTCTGGAAGTCTTTAACGGTGATCATGCCGCACAGGTGGAAGTTTTCATCAACAACCAGCGCTTTTTCAACACGTTTTTCGTGCATGCGCTGCAGAACAACTTCGCGAGCCTCACCTTCTTTCACGGTAACCAAACGCTCTTTCGGCGTCATTACCGCAGTCACTGGCTGCTCCAAATCGGTAACAAAACGCACATCACGACCGGTGATGATACCAACCAGTTCCAGCTCGTCAGTGACAACCGGATAACCCGCAAAGCCATTACGCTCGGTCAGCTCTTTCACTTCGCGCAAAGTGGTGGTTGGCGTCACCGTTTGAGGATCCTTTACCACGCCGCTTTCATGTTTTTTGACGCGACGAACTTCTTCAGCCTGACGCTCAATAGACATGTTTTTGTGGATGAAACCAATACCGCCTTCCTGTGCCAACGCAATCGCGAGGCGCGCTTCGGTAACGGTATCCATTGCCGCAGACAGCATTGGGATATTCATACGAATGGATGAAGTCAGCTGAGTGCTAAGATCGGCAGTGTTTGGCAGAACGGTAGAATGGGCTGGAACTAGGAGAACGTCATCAAACGTTAGGGCTTCTTTTACGATACGTAGCATGGGCAATATCTCACCAGGGTGGTAAATCAAATAGATTTAATATTGCCGCGGCATTATACAGGCCGAAAACGGTTGCCTCCAGTACTTTTTACAAAAAAGTCTTGCGAAGGTCATTCAAGCATGTAGTATCGACTGATTAACACCTTGATTTAGAGTTTGATCTACGTCACATGTCACTGCCATCTTCCCCACCAATTTTTACCGTTAGCCGGTTAAATCAGACCGTCCGTCAGCTGTTAGAAATGGAAATGGGGCAGATCTGGTTATCAGGCGAAATCTCCAACTTATCTCAGCCCTCATCGGGCCATTGGTACTTCACGCTTAAAGACGATCGTGCTCAGGTACGCTGCGCGATGTTCCGTAATAGCAACCGCCGTGTCACTTTCCGCCCGCAAAACGGTCAGCAGATTTTGATGCGTGCCACCATCACGCTGTACGAACCTCGTGGTGATTACCAACTGATTGCCGAAAGTATGCAGCCTGCCGGTGATGGTTTGCTGCAACAGCAATTCGAGCAGTTGAAGCAACGTTTACAGGAAGAGGGTCTGTTCGATCCCGTCCACAAGAAACCATTACCATCGCCAGCCCACTGCGTTGGCGTTGTGACTTCATCAAGCGGTGCCGCGCTGCACGATATCCTTAACGTATTAAAACGACGCGATCCGTCTCTGCCAGTGGTCATTTATCCAACCGCCGTACAGGGTGCCGATGCGCCAATGCAAATCGTGCGTGCCATTGAGTTAGCCAACCAGCGTAAAGAGTGTGATGTGCTGATTGTCGGTCGTGGCGGTGGCTCGCTTGAGGATTTATGGAGCTTTAACGATGAGCGCGTGGCGCAAGCTATTTTTGCCAGCCTCATACCTATCGTCAGTGCCGTTGGTCATGAAACCGATGTCACTATCGCTGATTTCGTTGGCGATCTGCGCGCACCAACGCCGTCCGCGGCAGCAGAGTTAGTCAGCCGCAATCAAACCGAGCTCATGCGCCAAATGCTTTCACAGCAGCAGCGCATGGAAATGGCGATGGATTATTATCTCGCTCGTCATCAGCAGCGATTTACTCGTCTGAATCATCGTCTACAGCAGCAGCATCCACAGCTACGTCTAGCTCGTCAGCACACGTTGCTGGTTAAGCTACGCCGCCGTTTGGACGAAGCGGTGCAAACACGCCTGCGCTTGGCGGAACGCCAGCAAGAGCGCACCAGCCAACGCCTTAATCAACAGCAGCCCTCTGCGCGTATTCAGCGCCATCAACAGCGCATCGAGCAGCTCCACAACCGGTTGGAATTACTCGTTCAACGTCAGCTTAGCGGCAATCGTGAACGCTTTGGCGCACTGTGTTCACAGTTAGAGGGCGTTAGTCCTCTCGCAACGCTGGCACGTGGGTTTAGCGTGACGCAACCGCCAAGCGGCGGTGTATTGAAAAGCATTAAGCAGGTGACTAATGGCGACCTGTTAAAAACCCGAGTGCAAGACGGGTGGGTTGAAAGCACCGTGACATCAACCGCAGCGCTGCCTAAAAAACGTAGCGCAAAGCATGACTCATAGGCTTAAATAGTGAGTTCTGTGATGTAGGTCACTTCGCATAATAAAAGCGGTGACCTAAATCTTGTTTATACCCACTTTCGTTATTCTGCCATCCCTTCCTTGCTTTATAGATAAAAATAACGCGTTTAAATTTCACTTTGCTTTTGATTGGTTATGAATCGAAAGCTAAATGGCGTGAAATCGACGCAAAATAAAACTGTGATCCTCAGTGCATTCTATAAACACCCTCTTTGTTTTAATTCCTCATAGCCCATTAAGGCTATTAGGGGATCATCATATTTATTAAATATCTCCTAGTTCACAGATAAAACATTATCACCATTCGTTTTTAACAATGGCGGTTTATTATCATTACCTGTTTATTGGGAGTGCCCACATGTCGGACACAAAATCTTTTAAGTCAAGGTTATGGGAATTTTTTCAAAGTCTAGGAAAGACTTTTATGTTTCCCGTTTCTTTATTAGCTTTTATGGGTTTGTTATTAGGCGTTGGAAGTTCAATTACTAGCCCCTCCACCATCAAAAGCTTTCCATTTTTAGGCAATGAATTAGTACAGCTAACGTTTGGGTTTGTTGCAACCGTGGGCGGGTTCGCTTTCACTTACTTACCTATTATGTTTGCAATGGCCATTCCATTAGGCCTTGCTAAGCGTAATAAAGCTATTGGCGCATTCTCTGGCTTTGTTGGTTATATGATAATGAATCTTTCGATTAATTATTATCTTATGAGTAGCCATCAACTTGCCGATGCAGCACATATGAAACAGGCTGGACAAGCCATGGTATTAGGCATTCAGTCGCTTGAAATGGGGGTCCTCGGTGGAATTGTCGTTGGGGTTATTACCTATTTCCTACATGAACGTTTCCAAGATACACAGCTTCATGATGCCTTTGCATTTTTTAGCGGTATTCGCTTTGTCCCTATCATCACAGCGCTTACGCTCTCTATCGTTGGACTTATCATCCCGTTTTTGTGGGAATATGTTGCCATCGGCATCACTGCCATTGGGCGATTAATTCAGAGTACTAACGTCTTTGGCCCATTCTTATATGGGGTTGGCGTTCTATTATTAAAGCCTTTTGGTTTGCACCATATATTATTGGCAATGGTAAGATTCACCCCAGCAGGTGGTACTGAATTTGTCGGCGGGCAAGAAATATCAGGTGCTCTTAATATTTTCTATGCTGAACTAAAGGCAGGTTTACCGTTTAGTCCACATGTGACGGCGTTTCTTTCTCAAGGTTTTATGCCAACCTTTATCTTTGGCTTACCGGCCGTTGCTTATGCTATTTACCGTACCGCTAAGCCAGAAAACCGACCAATTATAAAAGGGCTTTTACTTTCTGGTGTTTTGGTTTCTGTCGTCACAGGAATATCAGAGCCCATTGAGTTCTTATTCTTATTTATCGCACCTTTCTTATATGTCTTCCACGTTATCATGTCGGGTCTAGCACTGATGGTTATGGCACTGTTAGGTGTAACCATAGGGAATACCGACGGTGGAATATTAGACCTATTAATCTTTGGTATCATGCAAGGCACAGCGACAAAATGGTATCTCATATTCCCCGTCGGTATTATTTGGTTCGCCGTTTATTTCTTTGTATTCCGTTGGTATATCCTCAAGCACGATATTAAAACACCAGGCAGAGAAGATGATGATATCAGCGTAGCTGAGAAAGTAGATCAAAAAACCAAAAAGAATAAAGGCTCGAAATACGATCCCGAATTAATTCTCTCAGCGTTGGGTGGTAAGGACAATATCGACTCTTTAGATAACTGCATCACTCGCTTGCGCTTGGTCGTAAAAGATATGGCGCTTATCAATAAAGATATATTAAAGAAAGCAGGCGCGCTTGCCGTCGTGGTTCTCGATAACCACAGCCTACAGGTTATTATCGGGCCTCAGGTACAAAGCGTAAAAACCGGCATTGAAGCATTAATCTAGCCAAGGGAACCGTATGTATAATTTTGATGAGATTATCGATCGAAGCGTTGATAAATGTCGTAAGTGGGATTATGACTATGTCTGCTCACGCTTTGGGGCTGTGCCAAAAGATTTTATTCCCATGTGGATTGCGGACATGGATTTTAAATCCCCTCCGGAGGTCATCGCAGGACTGCGCCAAATCGTGGAGCACGGTACTTTCGGCTATACCTATTGTTTTGATGAGTTCTATCAGGCCGTCATCGATTTTCAAGCTAAGCAACATAATGCAGATATTGCGCGAGAATGGATAACGCTGACCTATGGCACCGTCTCAACGCTGCATTACACTATTCAGGCATTCTGCAGCGCGGGCGATGCTATTCTCATGAACACGCCGGTGTACGATCCTTTCGCATTGGCGGCAGAGCGCCAAAAAGTACGCGTCATAGCTAATCCTTTGGTTGCCGTAAATCAGCGCTATCAGCTCGACTTTGAAAAATTAGAGCAGCAGATAAAAGAGCATCAGCCAAAACTCTACCTGTTTTGCTCGCCGCATAATCCATCAGGGAGAATTTGGACAGCGGCAGAAATCCGTCGAGTCTCTGAGCTTTGCCAAAAGTATCAGGTGATTTTAGTTATTGATGAAGTCCACGCTGAACATATTTTGCATGGCACATTTATCAATGCATTAAATGAAGGTTGTGCGCATGCAGACAATCTTATTCTGCTCACCTCTCCCAATAAGGCTTTTAATCTCGGCGGGCTTAAGACTTCCTATAGCATTATTCCCGATGAAAAATTACGTGCACGTTTTCGTCAGCAGTTAGAGAAAAACTCGATTACTTCGCCAAATATGTTCGGCGTATGGGGATTAATTTATGCCTATACGCAAGGATTAGACTGGCTGAAAGCGTTGAATAGCTACTTAGCTGAAAACGAACGCTATCTCTATGAGTTTATAAGTGAGCGCCTACCAACATTAAAAATGATGCGATCCGAATCATCGTATCTCGCATGGATTGACGTTAGCGCAACAGGAATGAGTGCCTATGATTTCACTCATCAACTGGCTCATGAAACCGGCGTAGTTGTCGAAGATGGCACGCACTATGTGCAAGACGGTGAACACTATATCCGCATTAATTTTGGCACGCCGAAAGCGCTTATTAAACAAGCGATGGTACGTCTGGAAGGCTTTGTCCAACGGCACAGCGTGTAGATAGCCGTATTGAACAGCCGTAAAACTAGGCGCACGGATGCGCCTAGTTTTGATATTTACTCTTTAACCGTGTAGCTAAACACCACGCGTTTCTTGGAAATCATTCCATGGCCGTTCGTGCAAAAATAATCAACGGCTCCACATGCCTTTAACTCTTGAAGGGACTTACCGCAATCTGGGCAATCGGCATGTTGCTGGTAAGTTTGCTGACAATGCGGGCAAAAATAATCGCCCTGCTGCCACACCATTTCATGCTGACACTTAGGACAAAACACATCCATTTTAACCTCCTAAATCACACCCCAGCCACGTAGAAAATAAAGCCCCAGCGCCGTGGTGAAAAACGATCCGACGGTAGTAATCGCAATAATATTCGCCGCTAGGGTTGCGTTTCCTCCCATCGCTCGCGTCATTACGTAGCTCGCTGCGGCGGTTGGCGTAGAGGTGAACAAGAAAATAACCCCCAACGTCACGCCGCGAAATCCGAACAACCAGCCGCCCAACGTCATAAGCACCGGAACGGCAATTAGCTTGGCCGCACTAGAATAGCCCGCCACGTTAGAAGAGCTAAACATGGCATGCCAATCGATACTTGCTCCCGTGCACAGCAGCGCCAACGGTAGCGCCATCGCTGAAATAAATTTCCCAGTTGAGGACAAGACATCTGGAACCGGTAGTTTGGTCAGCGAATAGCATAATCCAAGAACAATGCCGATGATCAACGGGTTAGTTATCACCCCGCGTAAAATCTTGCCCCAGCTGATTTTCTGCTGACCGTCCGAACTCAATGTTCGGGTCAAAGTCACCACAGAAAGCACGTTAAACAAGATCACCGTCACAGCCATATACATCGACCCAACGGCAACGCCTTCGCTACCATAAGCGCTCGCACAATAGGCAAGACCCACGATGGCGGTGTTCGCACGAAAGCCCCCCTGAACGAAAATACCTCGCTCACGCGGCTCTTTTACCAATTTGAGCGCAACTAATTCCAGCAGCAAGAAACTCACCACCGTTGCCACGCCCCCATAAACAACAAAAGCTAAATTATTGCCGAGCGTCGAATGATTGGTAGCAATGCTGAAAAAGAGCAAACAAGGAAGTGAGAGATTGAAAACCAGACGGGTAGCACCATCGCAGAAAGCATCATCCAATAGGCGAAACCGGCGTAGCACAACGCCCAGCAGCAACATCAGCAAATTGGGCACCGTAACACCAAAGGCAAAACTCCACGTCTCCCACGACATACTCAAATCCTTGTTGGCGCTGAACAAATAGTTTGCAGACGAAGAGAATACACTGAAAATTCGCGGCGCTACCATAAAAAAATGGGGCGCATATTCTGCGCCCCACCATAACATTGCGTATTTGCTATACGTTATTTGCTCTTTTTAATATGAGCAAGCAGACGTTTACGTTTACGCAGCTGAGTTGGATTCAGCATGTTACGTTTACCCGCATACGGGTTGTCGCCTTCTTTAAACTGAATGCGAATAGGTGTCCCCATCACTTTAAGCGAGCGACGGAAGTAGTTCATCAGGTAACGCTTGTAAGAATCCGCAAGGTCTTTCACCTGGTTACCGTGGATCACCACAATCGGTGGATTATAGCCACCGGCATGGGCATATTTCAGTTTTACACGACGACCACGAACTAACGGCGGCTGATGGTCTTCCTGCGCCATGTTCATGATACGCGTCAGTAAGGATGTACTTACGCGGCGAGTCGCACAGTCATAGGCTTCTTGAATGGATTCAAACAGATTGCCGACACCGCTGCCGTGTAATGCAGAGATAAAGTGAATACGCGCGAAGTCTACAAAGCCTAAACGCAGATCCAGCATCTCTTTAACCTGAGTTTTGACGTCTTCAGACAGGCCATCCCATTTGTTGACCACAATGACCAGTGAGCGCCCACTATTCAGGATAAAGCCTAATAGCGACAAGTCTTGGTCTGAAATACCTTCACGAGCGTCAATCACCAGTAACGCAACGTTTGAGTCTTCAATCGCCTGCAACGTTTTGATGACGGAGAATTTCTCAACCGTATCGGTCACTTTCCCACGCTTACGCACCCCAGCGGTGTCAATCAGCACGTACTCGCGCTCATCACGTACCATTGGGATATAAATGCTGTCACGCGTTGTTCCCGGCATGTCGTAAACTACAACACGATCTTCGCCCAGAATACGGTTGGTTAGTGTGGACTTACCCACGTTCGGACGCCCAACGATAGCGATCTTGATAGGCAAATCTTGAGGATTGAAATCATCTTCTTCCTCTTCAGCCATTTCATCGGCTTCATCCGCTTCAAGCTCAGCCCAGTAGGCCGCGTTAGCTTCTTCTTCCGTCAGCTCCCGCTCTGGCTCTGGCGCATCAACGAAGGGGATCAGTGCTTCTTCAATCAGCTGAGCAACGCCACGACCATGGGAGGCTGCAATAGGATAAACTTCGCCAAAGCCTAATGAGTAAAAATCGCCGATGGCAACATCAGGATCGATACCATCAGTTTTGTTAGCAACTAAGAAAGTGGCTTTTTCACGGCTGCGCAGGTGCTGGGCAATGCCTTCATCGGCAGGCATTAAACCCGCACGAGCATCGACCATAAACAGCACGATATCCGCTTCTTCAATCGCCATTAACGATTGTTCGGCCATATGCGTTTCAACGCCATTTTCAGTACCATCAATACCACCGGTGTCGATGATAATGAATTCATTCCCATTAACTTCAGCACGGCCGTATTTACGGTCACGGGTCAACCCTGGGAAATCCGCAACCAACGCATCACGAGTGTGCGTTAAGCGGTTAAATAAGGTGGATTTACCCACATTCGGGCGCCCGACCAGCGCGACGACAGGTATCATTGTTGAAGCCTCTATTACTTAATTTAATTCCAAATACACGGGGAAAGATCGCGCCCGCGCAAGGACTTTTCAGAAGACGAAACGGCTCCTGAGGTGATCAGGAGCCGTTCCCAGACGGCTAATTCGCCGCCCTAAATAATTGTTTTATTAGCGAGTAAATGCGTAAACTTTACCGCCGCGAGCCTGAATAATCAGCTTATCGCTGGCTACCAAAGGCGCGCTTAGCAGACCAGAACTGTCTACTTCTTGCTGAGCGACAAAACGTCCATCATCGGTATTCAGCCAGTGCAGATAGCCTTCGCTATCACCCACAACCAAATAGCCGTTATACAGCGCAGGCGCGGTCAGATTACGGTGCAACAAATCGCTTTGTTTCCACAGAGAAACACCGCCATCGGCGCTTAATGCAGCAACGCGATCGTCTTGGTCAACCACATAGATACGGCCAGCATCAACGATGAAATCGTTCACTGAACCCATCTCGCGTTTCCATTGGATTTGTCCAGAACGCAGATCCAGCGCTGCCAAGTTACCGTTGTAACCCAGAGAGTATACAACACCATCGACTACGACAGGGGTAGTATCCACGTCATTTAGGCGGTCGATTTCGGTTGAACCCATAGGCTGAGCAACGCGCTGCTGCCAAATCATTTGGCCTTGCTGCATCATGATTGCGCTAACGCGACCATTGTCACCACCAACGATGGCGGCACCAAATGCCGTAGCAGGCGCTGATTCACCGCGTAAGGTCAGCGAAGGCATATCAAGGTTAACGGTCCACTTGATGGAACCATCAGCTTCATCTAACGCCTGCAGCATACCGTTGGAGGTATGGATTAATACCAGACCATCGCTAATCACTGGGCGAGAAATAGCTTCACCAGCAACCGTCGTTTTCCATGCTTCGGCACCGTCTTCAGTATTCAGCGCATACACAACGGCACGTTCTGAACCAACAAAGACTTTTCCGCCAGATACCGCTAAACCACCAGACAACAGAGCTGTTTTGTGCGAGAACCAGCCATCTTTCTCAGCCAAGTTCACAGACCAAACAACGTCGCCGCTATCCGCGTCCATTGCTTTTACAACGCCCATGCGGTCAGCCGCGTAAATGCGGTTATCTTGCCAAGTTGGACGCAGGTGGGAATAGAATTCGCCCACACCATCGCCTACTGACGTGCTCCACACCTTGTTCGGTGTGAATTGGTTTTCAACTTTTGGCAACGGTGACATGGTGACCACATCAGTTTCACTGCTGAACCACGAGCATCCGCTCAAAAACGTCACAGACAGCAATCCGACCAAGAGCGTTTTACGCAATTGCATTGATTATCCCCTTAGTTGGATAAATTGTTCAGTTTCATGCGCAGTAAACCCTGCAATGACTGGGAAGCATCAGAGGCTAAGCCTTTGCTGTATGCTTCACGGGCGCCTTTTACGTCGCCTTTCTTAACCAGTACATCGCCGCGAATATCCTGCGCCATAGCAACCCAGCCGGTCGCTTTAATTAAATCCAATGTTTTGAGTGCGTCGTCCAGCTTATTTTCCTGTAGCTGTACACGAGCTAAACGCAAATCAATCAGGGATTTCAGATTTTCGTCTTTCGTTTGACCTTGAGCCCAAGCCAGCTGCTGTTCAGCTTTGGCAAAGTTCTTCTGGTCAACTTCATGTTGCGCTAACTGCAAGGCAGCCAAAACACCATAGTTGTTAGCATTTTTTTCAATAAACTTTTCAGCCAGCGCCACGCCATCAGCTTTACCGCCGGTCAGCGCTTCACTTGCTTGCTGATATGACTGGGATGCGCCGGTCATTTCTGCCTGCTGATGATTCTGCCAGTAGCGCCAACCGAGCAGTGCGCCAATCCCAATCACGACACCAATCGCCAACGCCTTACCGTTTTCGATAAAGAAACGACGCAGGGCATCAACTTGTTCGTTCTCTGTGCTATAGACTTCCACTGTTCTCTACTCCTTACGCCAACATTGATGCTAGGAACGCCGCAACGTCGTCCTGAGCAAGAGTTTGCTGATCGCCACTTTGCAGGTTCTTAACATTCACCTGACCCGCATTCATTTCATTTTCGCCTAATACCAGTGCAACGCGAGCGCCCCACTTATCAGCACGAGCGAACTGCTTCTTAAAGTTGCCGCCGCCATAGTTAGTCATCAGTTTGACCTGCGGATACGCATCACGAATTTTTTCTGCCAAACGCATAGCAGCGCTTTGCGTGCCTTCACCAGAGGAAATCAGATAGACATCAACGGCACGCTGAGGCTGAAAATCAGGATTTACCGCCTGAACCAACAGAACCAGACGCTCTAAGCCCATGGCAAAACCAACCGCTGGCGTTGCATGACCACCAAGCTGAGCAACCAAGCCATCATAGCGGCCACCGGCACAAACAGTACCTTGCGCGCCTAAGCTATTTGTCACCCATTCAAATACGGTACGGTTGTAGTAATCCAGACCGCGAACCAAACGCTCATTAACGGTATACGCAATACCCGCTTCATCCAGCAATTTGCACAGACCTGCAAAATGCTCGCGAGATTCTTCGTCCAGATACTCTGACAGACGCGGAGCATCGTTGAGCAATGCCTGTACGTCTGGATTTTTAGAGTCCAGAACGCGCAGCGGGTTGCTATACATACGACGCTTACAGTCTTCGTCCAGCTTATCTTTAAACTGTTCCAGATAGGCCACCAGCGCATCACGATAGTTAGCGCGAGCTTCCAGAGAACCGATTGAGTTCAACTCGAGAGCAACATGCTCAGAGATCCCCAGCGCACGCCACCAACGAGCCGTCAGCAGAATAAGTTCTGCGTCTACATCAGGACCATTCAGGCCAAAAACTTCGGCGCCCAGTTGATGGAACTGACGATAGCGACCTTTTTGCGGACGTTCATGACGGAACATCGGACCGATGTACCATAAACGTTGTTCTTGATTGTACAGCAGACCATGTTCGATACCGGCACGCACACAGCCAGCCGTCCCTTCAGGACGCAGCGTCAGGCTGTCACCATTACGGTCATCGAAGGTGTACATCTCTTTTTCAACGACGTCGGTCACTTCACCGATCGCACGTTTGAATAACGGGGTCTGCTCTACAATCGGCAAACGGATTTCGCTGTAGCCGTAGCTGGTCAGGACTTGTTTGAGCGCAGCTTCAATCGGCTGCCAAAGCGCCGTGTCTTCCGGCAGGTAGTCGTTCATGCCACGAATAGCTTGGATATTCTTCGCCACGTCAATTCTCTATACTATGTAATTCAAAAAATGACCCCGATTATGGAGGATTGAAGCAATCTCATCAATCGGGAGCATTGTTTATTCAAAGCAAATGAGATTACAGGCCGCCTAAAGCGACCTGCTATTCAGTTACTTCTCGTCGATCTGGCTGACTTCGATCCGCTTGTTAACATCCAGCATCGATGCTTTGGCGCGGATCTTAGCCTCTAGCTGATCGATCATCTGTTCATTATCAAAACGCTCTTTTTGACGCACACCGTCTTCATAGAAGCCGCTCTTATTGTGTCCGCCTGTCACGCCAATCGTTGAAACCAAGGCTTCGCCTGGACCATTCACCACACAGCCAATAATGGATACATCCATTGGTGTGATGATGTCTTCTAAACGCTGCTCTAGGGCATTTACCGTACCAATGACGTCAAATTCCTGTCGTGAGCAGGTCGGGCAAGCGATAAAGTTAATCCCACGCGAACGAATACGCAGCGATTTAAGAATATCAAAGCCCACTTTCACTTCTTCAACAGGATCTGCCGCCAGTGAAATACGCAGCGTGTCACCAATCCCTTCGGCCAGCAGCATGCCTAAGCCCACCGCAGATTTAACCGATCCGCTACGCGCGCCGCCTGCTTCGGTGATCCCGAGGTGCAGAGGCTGATCGATACGGGAAGCTAACAGGCGATAAGACTGCACTGCAAGGAATACGTCTGACGCTTTTACGCTGACTTTAAACTGATCGAAGTTAAGACGATCAAGAATATCGACATGACGCATCGCTGACTCAAGCAATGCTTCAGGCGTAGGTTCGCCGTACTTCTCTTGAATATCTTTTTCCAGCGATCCGCCGTTAATACCAATACGGATGGGAATATTTTTATCACGAGCACAGTCAACAACTGAGCGAATACGTGATTCATTACCGATGTTGCCTGGATTAATACGCAGACAATCAACGCCATACTCAGCAACTTGCAGCGCAATGCGGTAGTCGAAATGAATATCGGCCACCAGCGGCACTGAAACCTGCTGCTTAATCAGTTTGAATGCTTCAGCAGCATCCATAGTCGGAACTGACACACGTACAATATCTACGCCGACACGTTCGAGTGCGCGTATTTGTTTTACCGTGGCATCAACATCCGTTGTCTTGGTGTTGGTCATCGACTGTACGGCAATCGGTGCACCATCACCGATAGGCACATTACCGACATAAATGCGGGTCGATTTTCTCCGCTTAATGGGTGACTCATTATGCATATTAATTCTCCATGAATGCCGTACTATCAATTGAAGCACGCATATTCTGCTTCCAACATTTAACCGGCAATCAGGTAAACAAAGTACTTATACTGCCAACGCTGCACAAAACAAACCGCCTTCCCCCTGCTTATTGCAGAATGTCAGAGCGGTTCATTTCGTTTTTACAGCGCGCTGCGCTCACCATAAGCGACTCTATCGAATCACTCAGCATTCAACGTCAAACGAGCAACCTGACTTGATTTAATAAAGCGGCTCAAATCAACGGGCTTACCTTGGTACGTGATATCCACGGCGGCTGGTGCACCAATTTTCAGCTTATACGGTGCCGTACCGGCTAAATCCAGTGAAGCACCAGATTTTTGCATTCCGCTGAACAGCGTTTTACCCGTTGCGTCTTTAACTTCTAACCAGCAATCAGCTTTAAATTTCATCGCTAAATTGTTGGAGGCTGACGCAGCAGAATCAACGGTCGCCCCTGCGGTTGGTAAAGTTGCACCATTCGCAGTGGAGGTGGTATCAACCGGAGCCTGACTCGGAGCAACAACGGTATTATTGCTTTGGTTTGGCTGGGTTTGAGCCGTTGCGGCTGACGCGGTAGCGGCATCAGCAGGTGCAGCAGTCGCTTGGCCATTGTCTGCCGCGGTCACTGACGAATCTGGCGGTGTACCGACAGACTCTTGAGTATCCGCAGATTGCGCAGCTTCATCAGAACCATTAGCCGATTCTGACGGTTGTAACTGACCATTTTTTGCCAGCTGAGCAGAAGACTCATCCGCCATTGTCGCAATATCTTCTTGTTGAGCTTTGTGATTTTCCCACCACCAAGAACCGGTGATGCCAATAACCACAAATACCACCAACCAGGTAAACATCATCAGCCAGCCATCGCGCTTTTTGCGTTTTTTACCCAGTGAGAAGCTTTGCATCGGCGCAACTTTTGCCGCCTTCAACGGCGCCTGCTTTTCTAACAGCGGCGTTAATTCGTCTTCCGGGATGTGGACCAGTTTTGCATAGGAACGAATATATCCACGCAAAAACGTTGAGGCCAAATCAGCCGGAGCCTTGTCTTCTTCAATATCGCGAACCGTTGAAACTTTCAGGCACAGACGTTCTGCAACAGCCTGCTGTGTAAGTTCTAACTTTTCGCGCCCTTGGCGCAGGCGTTCGCCTGTAGTCAATGGAGCTGTTTGATCTTGGGGGGCTTCAGTATTCATTCGCTAGGAACTGCTGGTACTGTTGAGATTGTGGAAAATTTCGCGCCAGTTGCTTGCCATAACGCTCTAAGTTCGTTTGGCGCCCATCTAACGCAGCGAAGCGGATTTGTAACCATAAGCTATTGGCACTCGCCGGTAGAATATGATTGTAAACATCCAACATTACTCGCGCATCTCCGCGCTTCCCTTGGTCAAATTCTCGGATAGCTTCCGCAATTAGCGAAACTCCCTTATCCGGATCGCTCTTTAAAGCGCGACTAAATAATTTTCGCGCTTCGTCAGTCTGTCCTGCTTTTAGAAAACAATAACCTGCATTTTCGAAGCTATCTGCAACCTGACCGTAATCAGGAAGATTTGCAGCTGAACTAAACTGTTGTTGTGCCGCTACATACTGCCCTAAACTACACAGAAACGCACCGTAATTATTCATCACAGTGCCATTCTGTGGCGCTAAATTCATCGCTGTTTGATAACTTTTCTGCGCAGCATTGTTATCGCCTGTGCGCTGCTGGTAAAGCGCCATGCCAAGCTGGGTTCGGTAATCGTCTGGTGCCGCATCTCGCGCCTTTTCCAGATTTTGTTGGGCGGCTTTTAAGTCGCCCTGATTCAAGTATTCCAACCCAAGTTCGAGCCTACTCTGCGACGCCGCAGCCATCTGCTCTCCTTCCGGTTTAGAGCTTGAACAGCCTACCAACAAACTCGTTGTTAGTAGTCCTATTACCCATCCCATTTTTAGCTTCATTGCTTTACCCCGTTATCCTTTTCGCTGAATCATCAAAAGATCTGACCAACAATGCTAGGGAAATCACTAATATGCATGCGCTCTGCGTCAGACCTCGCGAACCGTGATAGGTTCACCGGCCATTTTTTTCTTAATCGTACGTTTGGTGCGGTCAATAACATCACCAGCCAACTGCCCACAGGCCGCATCAATATCATCGCCACGCGTTTTACGCACAATTACGGTAAAGCCGTATTCCATCAGAACCTTAGAGAAACGATCCACGCGGCTGTTTGAGCTACGTCCGTAAGGTGCGCCAGGGAACGGGTTCCATGGGATCAGGTTGATCTTACACGGCGTATCTTTCAGACACTCGGCTAACTGATGTGCGTGATCCATGCCATCATTAATATGATCCAACATCACGTACTCAACCGTGACACGTCCTTGGTTAGCATTAGATTTCTCTAAGTAGCGGCGCACAGCCCCAAGGAAAGTCTCGATATTATATTTACGGTTGATAGGAACAATTTCGTTACGAATTTCGTCCGTCGGCGCATGCAGAGAGATGGCAAGCGCTACGTCGATCATATCACCCAGTTTTTCCAGCGCAGGAACAACCCCTGATGTTGACAGGGTGACACGGCGCTTAGACAGACCAAACCCAAAGTCGTCCAGCATGATATTCATGGCCGGAACAACGTTATTCAGGTTCAGTAAAGGCTCGCCCATTCCCATCATCACCACGTTGGTGATCGGGCGCTGGCCGGTAACTTTATGAGCGCCGATAATCTTAGCTGCACGCCATACCTGACCGATAATTTCTGATACGCGTAGGTTACGGTTAAAGCCCTGCTGGGCGGTAGAGCAGAATTTACATTCCAGCGCACAACCCACCTGCGAAGAGACACACAGCGTAGCGCGATCGTCTTCTGGGATATAAACCGTTTCTACACGCTGGTCGCCGACCTGAATCGCCCATTTAATGGTGCCATCGGTTGAGCGTTGCTCTTCTGCCACTTCTGGCGCACGAATTTCAGCGATCTCTTTGAGCTTGTTACGCAACACCTTATTGATGTCGGTCATCTCATCAAAATTATCGCAGCAATAGTGATACATCCATTTCATCACCTGATCGGCGCGGAACGGTTTCTCACCTAACTTGGCGAAGAACTCGCGCAGTTGTTGGCGATCAAGATCGAGAAGGTTAATTTTTTCCGACGGATTGGCCGGGGCAGGTTGCACAATATCAACCTGCGCAGCATTTACAGGTGCGCTAATTTCAGACAAGTTTGACTCGACGACAATAGATTCAGATATAGCATCTGAATTGGATGAATGGGGGGTAGTTGTTGGATCTTCGGACATGCGTATAGACATACTAAACTCTGGCCTCGTTGTTACACTTTGCGGCACGGTATTAAAGTGACTGACCCGACAAGCGTAGTGCCTGTTGGCGACAGATACAAACCCAGTTTGCATCTCATTCAGTCTTGCTCGGTACAACACATTAAAAACGCTTATTAAATAAAGCGGTTAGCAATGTGTCTAAAAAAATGTCCCTGAGGATAATCACTCAGGGCGCGGTATTGTACTCGGTCTGTCAACGGTATGCTATGCCATTAGGCTTAGCTTAACGAATCAATTCCCGATTTGCGTAATCAATTAACGAGTGCGCGGGCAAACTTCATTGTTTGCAAAGAAATAGGCGATTTCGCGCTCAGCCGACTCTAATGAATCAGAACCGTGAGCGGCGTTTTCAGTCAGACTATCCGCATAGTCAGCACGCAATGTGCCAGCTAAAGCATTTTCAGGATTGGTCGCGCCCATGATTTCACGATTACGACGAACGGCATCTTTACCTTCCAAGACCTGAACCATGATTGGGCCAGAAGTCATGAAATCCACCAGACCGTCAAAGAACGGACGACCTTTGTGTTCGGCGTAGAAACCTTCAGCCTGTTCACGAGTCAGATGAACCATTTTTGCCGCAACAATTTTCAGGCCTGCTGCTTCAAAACGAGAATAAATAGCGCCGATAACATTTTTAGCCACCGCATTGGGTTTTACGATGGAGAAGGTACGTTCTACTGTCATTTAAACCTCTGTCTAACTTCCAATGAGAGCCGTTATTTCCGCTAGACCATGGCATAACACCAATGATTCTAGGGATACTTTTTATGAGTTTACGAGCAGTAGGAGGCAGATGGAATATTTTTAGAGCACTAACCATTTGAATGAAAGGATTATTCTCTTAATTCACACCCCGAAAGCCGAACCCCGGCCATGAATCGCCGCCGATTATAGATGGGCGGCTAATATTTGCCTATTGAAATGAGATAAAAATGTTAAGGAAATATTACTTTTTTGATTTGAAGCACAATGCGAATTTACTCCACCTGAAAATCAGCGCTAGTCAGTTGTCCACTGTCGTCCATAACCGTTAGCTGATACCGGCCTGCACGTGTGAAGCTATAGGCAAACTGTGGTTCCTGCGAAACCAGTTCTCCGTTTAAAAACCACCAGCGTTCCCCTGTCCCACCTTGCGTCGTTAGGCGCAAATCGATGCGAGTCTTCCCCGGCGGACGGCGTAGAATCGAACCATTATTGAGCCCAATCAAAATGAGTGGTGCAGAAGCTGTCTCGACCGGTGGTGGGCAAGTTTGGCTTGCCATAGGCAAACGGTGGGATCTTTTTTCGGCCTCCGGGAGCCAAGGCTCTAGCGGCAACGGCCATAGCGCGAGCTTTTTCTCAACCGCTCCCACACATTCAGGGGCAACACGCTCGCCTTTATCGTTTAACCATTGACGCAGCCAAATTCCCTGACTGCTTTCCTGCCCCGGGGCAACGAGCGTAGGCGGAATAGTGCCATCCAGTATCCATGCGGAGCGACGTTGGCGACAGTTGGTATCCTGTGCGCTTAGCGGCTGGCCGCCAGGCCAGCAGATCACCGCATTGGAGACTGAGCTTGGCCGAGGGTCTGTCGGCCATCCATTTCCACGCAGGCGTGGGTTATTCAGCAGTAAATTATTGAGCTGAAACAGCAGCGGTATCGCCGTCGCATAGCCAAATTGCCCTGCAACCGGAGTACCGTCTGGACGTCCAACCCACACACCAATGGTGTAGCGTGCGTTCACGCCGACGGCCCATGCATCACGATAGCCAAAACTGGTTCCCGTCTTCCATGCCAGCGGAACTACCGCAGATAGGGAATCATCCGGTTCAGGCCTTGCCTGCCCTGCCAGCGTACGGCGGATAATCCATGCAGCCCCCGGCGACATCAGCGGTCGATTATGAATTTTTTGCGCGGGTACAAAACGCAAATCAGCACTTTGTCCATGCCGCGCCAGCGAGCTGTAAGCAGAAACCAGCTGATCTAGCCTAATGCCCGCGCCGCCTAGAATGAGTGATAAGTTAGGCTCAGCATAAGCGGGAAAACGTAACGTTAGCCCTGCATTGCGTAGCTCGGCGGTAAAACGTTTCGGGCCATAGGCCTCCATCAGCTGTACCGCGGGGAGATTCAACGAACGCGTGAGTGCTTCACTTGCCGCCACGGCACCATGAAACCCCGTATCAAAATTTCCCGGTCGATAATCGCCAAAACGACGCGGCACGTCCTGCAGCAGAGATTCGTTATGAATAATCCCATCATCAAGCGCAAGCCCATACAAAAACGGCTTGAGAGTGGAGCCGGGAGAACGCCACGCGCTTACCATATCCACATAGCCAAAGCGCGAGCGGTCAGCAAAGTTCAGCGATCCCAAATAAGCCTTCACCTGCATATCTGTATGATCGACAATCAGCACGCCTACTGATGTTTTCGCCGGCAGACGTGAAAGCCATCCCTGCGCTAACGTTTCAAGCTGCCGCTGTAGAGCGGCATCAATTGTTGTCTGAATGACATCCTGATGTGGATAGGTTTGCACCATGCGCCGTGCTAACAGTGGCGCTGTCTGCGGCATTTGTCGTGAAGCCAGCCAAACAGGCTCCTGCTTAACATCATCCGCCTGCTGTTTTGTCCATACTTGATACTGCACCAAACGATCGAGCACCTTGTTGCGCGCCGCCTGCGCGCGCTCTGGGTAGCGATCTGGACGTAAACGACTTGGAGCCTGAGGTAACACGGCCAGCAAGGCGGCTTCTCCACGGGTAAGCTCATCAGGCGGCCTACCTAAATAGGCCCAACTTGCCGCGCCGATGCCTTGTAGCGTGCCACCAAAGGGAGCGCGATTAAGATAGAGCTCAAGGATTTGAGTCTTGGAGAGATGCCATTCTAACTGTGCCGTACGCCAGATTTGACGCACTTTGCCACCAAAGGTGCGAGGATGGGGATCGAGTAAACGCGCAACCTGCATAGACAAGGTGCTACCACCAGAAATAATCTCACCGTGACTGAGGTCTTGCCAGGCCGCTCGCGCAATAGCAAAAGGGTTAATCCCCGGATGCTTATAGAACCAGCGATCTTCGTAAGTTAACAACGCCTGAAGGTAATACGGTGACACTTGCTCGATCGTAACAGGGTAGCGCCATACCCCCTGCCCATCAGCGAAGCGCCACAGCGGTGAACCATCTTCAGCCACAACAACCCGCGCCACTTGCACGTCGCTAAGTGGAAGCGGCCAGACCTTATCGACCAGCCACAACCCACTACAAATCAACAGCGCAAGCAGTGCGATTATCACGCACCACTTGCGTAAGCGTTTTAGTGACATCCTCAATCAGCTATCACTGGCCGATAGTCACAGTTGCAGGCGTTTCCCCAACGGCACGCCACTGAGGGATATACATTGATTCAACCTGCGGCGCTGGCAGTTGATATTTACCCGGCGTTACCGCTCTTGCCAGATACAACAGAGTCGTATGCTGACCAGACTGAATATCCACCGCGGCCACATAGCGATCGTCACGGAACTCTTGATGTTTAAGCGTGGTCTGGCGTGATGCATCCAGCAACGAAGTCACCTCGGTTGCCGCATCATCTAAGCTTGCGCTAGCATCATTCAGGTTTTGATTTTCAAGCTCAACGCCTGCGGGCAGCAAATCAACGACCAGCGCATCCGGCACATGCTCTGACGCCCACACATCCAGATGAACCAAAATTAACTGTCCACTTTTCAGCTGTGCCAAGTCAATCGGTTTGCCATCTAATCCTAAGAAATCACGTTTGATATTGAGAATATTGCTCATTGGCTGTGGCGCGCTATTGGGATAGCCAACCACGTCAAAACGCGGATAGAGCGTGGACTCACCTTGGTTATTAATCACCAAACCATTCACAAGCCAAGATTCATCATAGCTTTTAACCTGAGCTTGTTCGCCATAGGCTAAATCGACACCTTTAGCCGATGAAATCACGCCTTTCCATTCACTTTCTGGCTGCCCGATAAAACCCTTGCCAGCCATAAATACCGCGTTCTGTTCTTGGGTCGAAAGATATTCTGTGGTCGTTAATCGATCCGATAGCGAAAGTAAGCGCTGTTCCTGCGCTTTTGGATCGAGGTTAAACTCTTCCATCAGTGCCAAAATCATCGCGTCATCCCGCACTGGGCTACCGTAGTCTTCCAGCCAATAGTTCGTTGCCGAACGCTGCAATGCCAAACCTTGCTTGAGCACTTCTTCGCTGCGCGGAGTATCTCCCATCAGCTTAAGCGCAATGCCTAGCTGGATTAGAGGTAAACCAGATTCAGCCTGAGCACGACGCTCATACAGCTGGCGCAAAGCACCTAACGGTGCCTGTTTTTGCTGTGCTAAAACGAGCCCTGCGTAAGCCTGCACCGCAAAACGCGTCGCATCTGGACGTGCGCTGCTGTTAACATCGATTTGATTGCGATCTTGGAGATAGCGTAACAGGGCAGCATCCGCCTGTTTCAACCCGTCATCCTGTACGGCAAAACCGCGTTCACGAGCACGATGCAAGAAATCGGTAACATAAGCGGTTAACCAATACTCTTCTGGTCCATCACTGCTCCACAACGCAAAACTACCGTTATAGCGCTGCATACCCAGCAGACGTGTAATCCCAGTTTCAATATTCTGTCGGCGAACATCATCCGTAGAGGTTTTGATACCTAACTGCACCAACTGCTGTTGATTGGTATACAGCGATGGGAACAGGCCACTGGTGGTTTGTTCCAGACAGCCGTACGGATAGGCGTACAGTGCACGTACGTAACGCGCTATGTTCAGCGGTGGTCGGCTAGTCAGCAGAAGTGATGCTTCTGGCGCAACGAGGCCTGAAAGCTGCTCCGCATCTACATGCCAGCTGTCACCAGGTTTAATGATGCTCGCCAAATGGCGAGTTTGAGCAGGGAATGCCGGACGCACACCGATTTTCCAGCTATGTTCATAATCACTAACTTGTTCGCCCGGCAACTGCATTCCGACGATACGGATAGCAACGTTGCCATCACCAAATCCATTTTTAGCACTAACAGGAATCGTAATAGTCTTACGCTGCCCATTTTCGAGATCAACGGTTTGAGTATTGTCGCCACTCAGGCTGATAAGACCCGATGCGGTGAGAGCCACTCCCAACGTTTGCGGATGCCCAGACAGATTCGTGACATCCAGCGCCAGTTGGCTACTATCGCCCCCCGCGAGGAAGCGTGGTGTTTGAAGTTCTGCGATAACCGGTGCTGCGACCGTCATTTTACGTTCGGCGCTACCAAAGTTTTGCCCATTCCACGCTTGAGCCATAAGCCTTAGCTCACCGTTAAAATCTGGAACAGGAAGCTGAATCGTCCCGTTGCCATTTTCATCCAGCGTGATGCGTTGCAGCTGCTGCGCGACGATATTTACTTCCGTTGGGGGTTTCTTGCCACCGCGTGACAGCGCATCTTCATCTTCGCCATCACCACCAAAGCGCAGCGTCGCTAAACGCCCTGAGCCTTCGATGAGTTGTCCATAAACATCATACTGATCCGCGCCGTAGCGTTTACGACCTAAGAAGGCGTCGTAAGGATCGGGGGTTTTGAAATCAGTAATACTCAAAACACCGGTGTCCACGGCGGAAAGTAAAACGGTCACTTCTTTTTGTTTCTCACCACCGGCTCCAGCAACGCTCACCTGAACCGGCACCGTCTGGTTTGGTCTGATTTTGTCTTGCGCTGTCAGCGTGACATTCAGCTTACGTGCTTCTTCATTGAGAGGAATATGTAATAAGCCTACCGCGCGTTTTGGTGTTACCTGCTTATCTTTCTCACCGGGACGAACCACCAGCGCATTGAAATAGAGATCGTGACGACGCCATTCTTGATTGAGCGGAACCTCTACCGTGGTACCAGCTTCTGGTACATCAATTTCCTGCCACCATAAAGGCCCTTCGCCAGACTCCAGCATCAGGTATCCCTTACCGGCGGTTGGCGCGTTGATGGTCACTTTCACTTTTTCGCCAGGCTGGTAATTAGGCTTATCCAGTTTTAGCTTCACTTGATCGGGGCGTACGGCTCCCGTGCCGTCAGTATTATCCTGCCAGCGATATCCAGCCCAGAATCGAACGCTGTTGATCAGGCCGTTGGTTGGATCTTTAACCTCAAGGCGGTAAGAACCCCATTCGACAGGGAAACTCACTTTCGCACTGCCGTCAGCGGCGATATTTAGCGTTTGCTCACCAACTGGCAGATCTTTTTGATCGTATTGAGACTGCCAACCCGCCCCTTCAGACCACTGCCAGTAATAATCGCGACGCTCTTGAATCAGCGTGGCTTTCAGCCCCTGTTTAGCGAGGCGTTTCCCCTGCGGATCGGCATAGATCACATCAAAAGCAGCATCGCTATTTTCATCAACCATCGGCTGCTGACGATAGCTATTGGTTTGGTAATCATAAATATCTTGTTGGCCAAATAACGGGCGGATTGCTGACAGCTGTTTGGCTGGCCAAATATCCTGCTCGCTACGTCGAGTCACCGGACGGCCTCCGGATTCTAATAGGCTCGCTTGGAAAATCAGGCGCACTGGTGATTTAACATCGGCCCACTGACTTTCCGTTTCAATGCTTGCCGTGCCCTGCTCATCCAACGTGGTATCGACTTCATCTAAGGAGCGCTTTAGATTTTCTTCCGTAGCCGAACCAAAGCTGTAACCCGGTAATTCGGTAACCGCTTCACGCAACGGACGTAAATAAAGCTGCCCTTGAAGACGGTTCGCCGCCGCCGGAGCCCCATATAAATACCGTCCTGACACATTGAAACTGGCGCTCTGCTGCATCTCAATTGGAGATGCGCTTTCCGGTTTGATTTCCAATGCCATGCGCTCAGGCATGAAGTCTTCAACATTAATCGCGTAGTAGCGCGGCTGGTTATCGCCCAGATTGAAACGCAGCGACCATTTGCCCGTCGCCGCATTTTCAGGCAGCGCATAACGATATTGGTATAACCCATTTTCCGGTTTCCAAACAAAGCTCGACGCCACGCTATCGTCTGGACGCAACACATCGACTTTTATCGGTTGCTCAGGCAAAGGTTGCCCATCAGCATCGCGCAGCAAAGCATTCACAATCACCGTTTCACCAGGGCGATAAAGATCGCGTGGGCCAAAAGCAAACAGCTGCTTGCTGAAGCCTTCTGGACCACCAATATCAAACTCACTGAGATCGAGCGCAGGCTGTGTCAGGTCGATAATACTGGTTTGCCCATTTTGGTTAGCCAGTAACAGTTTCGCTTTTGCCGATTTGCTTAACTGCGCATGCCCCTGTGCATCGGTTTTACCTTCCGTTAGCACACGCCCTTTTTCATCTAACACCTGCAATGACACATCAGACATCGCACCCCCGCCCGCTAAGGCCTGAGTGAAGACATCCATTCGTTCGTGATAGCTGTGCAGTGAAACACCGATATCGCTCAGGGTTAGCAGCGTAGCCGGATTACTGTAGCTGTAACGCCCCGCCTGCTGCATAACGGCCAGATAAACACCGCTCTCTTGCAGAGGTTTGATATCGCTTAGGGGAAGCTGAAGCTTTTCACGCGTATTGCGCTGAGGATTGAGATCAAAGCGGCCGCTGTAGACCAAATCAGCCATTTTTAGCAGTTCATCAGACCGCCATGATTCTACCGATTGGCCGTAGCCCCACTCGGATAAAAATGCAGGCAACGACGTAGGCTTAATGCGGTAAAAATTGACGTCTACGCTGTTTACGTTGAGCGCCATCACCGGTAAACCCGCAGCCACTTTACCGGGCAATAACGAACCGCGGCTAGCAAACCCAACGCTTGGCTGAATATCTTTAGTGGCAATTTTTTGCTGTGTTTCTTTACCTAACGTCGCACCATTAAGTGCCACCAATGAAGGATCAACCGTGAGAAGTAATTTGCGCTTAGGCTCCAGATGACGCAACCGCAGTTCGCGCAGATTATCTGAAAGCTCCCATGCTCCATCGATTTTGCCTTTTTCGGTATCAACTAAGTGAACGCTATCGGCAAATTTTTGTTTAGGATCTAAAGGAATGGAAAAAGTGAGCACAAGCCCGGCCGCGCCATCAAGCTGTAGCTCTGAGGCATCGAGTAAAGTTAGCGCTTTACCCTGCGATTGTTTCGCCATTTGCGCCAAGTCGGTGTCACTCAACGCTTTCTTTTGCGTGGCGACAGCTGCGGGATCCGCTGTGGTTGTGGTTTTCACATCGCTGTTATCACAGGCAGAAAGCGCAGTAATAAGTGCTGCCACGACGAGTACACTCCGGCGCAGCATGCGGACAGAGCGGCAGTTTTGTGACTGAGATAATCCTTGGCGCATAACGTTTTCCATTTTTAATCCGAATAGCACTATTATCCGTGACAAACAATGAAAGTGAAATGGCGAAGACTTAATTCAGATTATGCTAGGCCTAAAATGACAAAGAGAGCCTTGCGGCTCTCAACGTTATTTCGATATTAGGCAGTTCCGCTGGAAGGAATGCTGTTGCGGAGCCAACTGCCCCAGCGCCGCTGATAAAACGGTTGGGTATGCGTTTTCAGATAATGACTCACGGCATCCCCTTTTTCATCGGTGACGAGGCAAAGATCTACCGGCTCATCTTCTGGCGCAGTTTCGCTCGCCAAGCTGCCCGTTTCTTGAATGAGCAAGTCGATCTCTTCATCGGTGCCATCAATTTCTAACCCAATCAGTAAATTAGGTTTTTCATCAACCGCCTGATCCTGAAATATCGCTAAATAGGCATTACGTACGATCTTACGTTGGGTAAACAGCGTGGTTAACGCATCCACCATGGCAGACGGATACGCTTCAGGCTGTCCAAGCAAAATTTTGCTTCCGCCATCAACCACTTGCTCCATCGGCTGTGCCATACCGCCCGTTTGCAGCAACATTGCAACTTCCTGCGCGTAGAAAGCTTTGCCATATTCACATTTTGGATTCAAAAACAGCTGAGCGCCTTTGGTCATCGCAAACAGATCGCGAACCGGTAACGCCATAAACGGTTGTTCTTCGTCTTCTACCGCCTGCTGCAACATCTTCAACGAAGAGAAAAACGGGATCGTCGAGAGTCCGTCTTGCATTTCCCAATGCTGTACATTCAGCTCACCGTTAGGAGCAATAATAAGCTCGCCTTTATCCTGAACGCCGCTTTCAGCCAGAATATAAACGGTAGAGTCCAGCAGCGTGCGGTAAAACAAAGTGCGATAAGCGGGATCTTTTACCGCCTTTTCCAAGCTTTTTTCAAGCTGCTCTTCTGGGGTGTCATGGTGGTGATCGTGATGATAAGAACTCATCGGGTGCTCCAAAGTGATCGGTATATCCCCCTCCCAGCCTCCCCCTTCACAGGGGGAGGGGCAGACCGTGCTCGATAGTACATTAGACAATGATCGATCCCCTCCCCTGCGAAGGGGAGGGTTAGGGAGGGGTCTGTTAATTACGCTTTCGCTTTTTCCAGCAGTAAATTAGCCAGCGCACGCACGCCTAAACCGGTTGCGCCCGCGGCCCACTGATCGACAGCGCTTTTGCGATAGGTTGCCGAGCAGTCAATATGCAGCCAGCCTTGACGGTATTCTTTAACGAAATAAGACAGGAACGCCGCTGCTGTACTTGCGCCGGCGCCGTATGCCGCACCGGCAATGTTATTGAGCTCAGCAAAGTTAGATGGCAACTGGCTGCGGTGGAATTCAGCCAGCGGCAAGCGCCAGAAAGCTTCATTCTCTTGCTCAGCGCTTTGCAGCATGTCAGCAGCCAAGGCGTCATCAAAGCTAAACAGGGCATGGTAATCATTACCCAGCGCCGTTTTAGCCGCACCGGTCAAGGTTGCACAGTCAATGATCATCGCCGCATTTTGCTCGGAAGCATCAATCAGGCCATCAGCCAAGACTAAACGCCCTTCCGCGTCGGTATTCATAATCTCAACGGTTTTACCGTTGCGATAGGTAATAATGTCGCCTAGCTTGAACGCATTGCCGCTAACCAGATTATCCGCGCAGCAAAGATAAAGTTTTACACGCTGATTCAAACCACGAGAAACCGCCAGCGCCAACGCTCCGGTGACCGTAGCTGCGCCACCCATGTCTGATTTCATAGAATCCATGAAGGCGCTTTGCTTCATGCTGTAGCCGCCGGAGTCAAAGGTGATACCTTTGCCCACCAAACAGGCCAGAACAGGAGCGTCAGGATTTCCCGTTGGGTTGTAATCCAGAGCCAACAGCACAGGAGAACGCTCCGAGCCGCGACCCACCGTGTGCAAGCCCATATAGCCTTGCTCGCGCAGATCTTCACCTTTGGTGATACGGTAGCTCACATTGTCACAGGCAACGCTGCACATCAGATCAACCGCGCGCTGTGCCAGCTGAGATGGCCCCACTTCTTCGGCTGGCGCATTGATCGTGTCACGCACCCAATCGACGATCTTCAAGCGACGATCTAATTCAGCGCGATCGGATTCGCTCAGGTCGGGCCACTGCATTTGACGCGATCCTTTTGGCCCACGATAACCCTGCCAAAAAGCCCAGCATTTTTCCAAGTCCCAACCTTCACCGGCAAGATGAACCTGTTTGATGCCCTGTCCGTCAAGCTTGCGCGCAGCGCGCTGAACGGCAACAAGCTCGCCATTACCGTTCAAATGAATAACCATCCCTTCGCTACCGGAACTCAGCAATGCTTTTTCGCCCCAGCGCGCATCGGCTGGCTGATGGGATAGGCTTACGGGCATAAATTCGGTCGACATAAATCTTCTCCTGATATACCCAGCGTATTTGCAGCGACACGTCGTTGTATGGCAGCTCGAATAAGCGCGGGTATCATTATTAATCGTTAGTTTTTCAGTGAAATTGATTTGCGATTAGCGTGTTCTATCAATATCTGGATTGTAGTAATTTGGATTGTAGTAAAAGGGCCACCTTCACAGGTAGCCCTTTAATTTTCACTCTGCTTCATCTAACCAGACTAGCAGGATAGCTTCCAGAATTTTTTCGTTCGATTTTGTAGGGTCATCGTCGAAATCTTCTAAATCGCAAATCCATTGGTGCATATCGGTGAAGCGAACGGTTTTAGGATCGATATCCGGAAACGCATCATACAGCGCTTCGCCAATCTCGCGGCTGTCTTGCCACTTCAGACCCATAATATTCTCCCAAACAAGCGTTATCGCTTATTTTTAATGCTCGCGAGCGTGGTTAACGGTATAACGCGGGATCTCAACAACCAGATCCTGATCCGCCACTTTTGCCTGACAGCTCAGACGGCTTTCCGGCTCTAAGCCCCAAGCCTTATCCAGCATGTCGTCTTCCAGCTCGCTGCTTTCATCCAGCGAGTCAAAACCTTCGCGAACGATGCAGTGGCAGGTTGTGCATGCGCAAGACTTTTCGCAGGCATGTTCAATTTCGATTCCGTTACGTAGAGCAACGTCGAGAATCGTTTCGCCTTCCTGAGCTTCAAGAACTGCGCCTTCAGGGCAGTGCTCCTGATTAGGAAGAAATACGATTTTTGGCATTTTTAAACCTCATCCACAGAATGACCAGCCAGCGCTCGGCGAACAGATGCATCCATCCGGCGCGCAGCAAATTCTTGCGTTTGTGCATCAAGCACTTTAATCGCAGCTTCAATATCTCCGGCAACATCACCCGCAGCGGCCTGCTCTAATGCAGCTACAGCCTGTTTAATGTTGCTCAGCTCTGACTCACTTAACAGCGCAGAATCTTCTGCCAAGGCACCGGTCAGACTCTCAAGCACGCGTGCCGCTTCAACTTTTTGTTCTGCCAGCATACGCGCGCTGATATCCCCACTGGCATTAGCCATGGAGTCTTTAATCATGGTGATGATTTCGTCATCGCTCAAACCATATGAAGGCTTGACCTGAATCGACGACTGAACGCCGGTGGATTTCTCCATCGCGGTAACGCTCAGCAGACCATCGGCATCAACTTGGAATGTCACACGGATATGTGCGCCACCCGCAGGCATTGCCGGAATGCCACGTAGTGTGAAACGCGCCAGAGAGCGGTTGTCTTGCACCAGCTCACGCTCGCCCTGTACCACGTGGATCATCATGGCATTTTGGCCATCTTTGAAAGTGGTAAATTCTTGCGCTCGCGCCACTGGGATGGTGGTATTACGCGGGATCACCTTCTCAACTAAACCGCCCATGGTTTCTAAACCAAGCGACAGTGGGATCACATCTAACAGCAACATTTCTGAGTCGGGCTTATTACCCACCAGAATATCGGCCTGAATAGCTGCGCCAATCGCCACCACGCGGTCAGGGTCGATAGAGGTCAATGGCGTACGACCAAAGAACTCCCCGACCAGCTCACGAACCAACGGAACGCGCGTTGAACCGCCAACCATAACCACTTCAATCACTTCATCAGCGGTCACGCCTGCATCTTTCAGCGCACGGCGGCATGACAGCAAAGTACGTTTTACCAACGTACCAATCAGTTCATCAAACTTTTCACGAGTCACGCTGCCTTTCCAACCCGCAACTTCAACGTCGACTTTTTCAGCATCGCTGAGTGCGATCTTGGCCTCAACCGCCACGTCAAGGAACTGGCGTTGAATACGCGCATCGCTGCGATCGGCATAGCCTGATTGTTCGCGCAGGAAATCGGCTAACAGGTGATCGAAATCATCGCCGCCCAGCGCGGAATCGCCGCCGGTTGCCAGCACTTCAAATACGCCACGGCTTAGGCGCAGGATAGAAATATCGAAGGTGCCGCCGCCCAAATCGTAGACCGCAATAACGCCTTCTTGGCCGGAGTCTAGACCATAGGCAATCGCTGCCGCCGTTGGCTCATTGAGCAAACGCAACACGTGCAGGCCGGCTAAACGAGCAGCGTCTTTGGTTCCCTGACGCTGAGCATCATCAAAATAGGCAGGAACGGTAATGACCACGCCATCAAGCTCACCTTCCAAGGTCACTTTGGCGCGTTCAGCCAACGCTTTTAAGATCTCGGCAGAGACTTGGATAGGGTTAACCGAGCCCCCTTCCGTGATCATCATCGGCAAACCATTTTCGCTCGCCTCAAACTGATACGGCATATGCGGATAGCGCGCCTGCACATCAGCCAAAGAGCGTCCCATGAGACGCTTAGCGGAGCTGATGGTATTAACCGGATCTTGCGCTGCCTGTTGGCGAGCTTCGTAGCCAACCACAATGTCATCTTTCAGATAATGAACGACAGAAGGCAGCAAATGACGGCCCTGCGCATCGGCCAGAGTTTCTGCTTGGCCGCTGCGCACGGTCGCCACCAATGAATTGGTAGTACCTAAATCGATACCCGCCGCTAAACGGCGTTGATGCGGAGCAGCACTCAGCCCCGGCTCACTAATTTGCAATAAAGCCATCTTGAGCTTCCGTTAAACAAGATTTGTCAGAACAATTTCTGTTTGAAAACATCAATTGAATCAACGCAATCAAAAATCGGTTATAGGCCCAGCAGTTTTTCTTCGAGTTGTTCCACTTGCTGCTGTAGCTTGTCGAGAAAACGTAGCTTACGCACGGTGTCTGCGGCTGATTCCCACTGCTGTTGATCCAGTTCGGAAAGCATTTGCGCACTGCGCGTTTTGGTCATTTTAGCGATCCGCGCAGAAAAGGCCATGAGCGCCTCTTCAGGATCGGTATGCCGCGTAATACCATCCAGCTCTTCACGCAGTTCAAGTTGTTCCATCAGGAACGACGTATCGCGCATAGTGTGCTGTTCATTGCCTAAGTCAAACCCTTGTAACAACAGCATATACTCTGCGCGCTTAAGGGGATGTTTTAACGTTTGATAGGCATCATTGATGGTGGCAGCTTGTTGAATAGCCTGCATACGCTCGCGTTCAGGTTTAGACGCATAGCGATCGGGATGGAATTGGCGCTGCAATTCCTGATAGCGTGAAGCAAGAAGGCTGCCGTCCACTGGGTAGCGAACCGGCAGCCCGAATAATGTGAAGTAATCCATGCCGTGCTCTGATGTTGGTCTGTGGATGAGGTATCCCAAAATACCTCATATACCCTAAATAATTCGAGTTGCAGGAAAGCGGCAAGTTTGTGGAACCCTAGAAATTGGCTAGGATGAACAAACGTAGCCAACGCACATGCGGCTCGCATTATGACGGATATACAAAACGTTGCGATACGTCAGCAGCCCAGCCAATCAGACGTTAAAGCTTTCGCCGCAGCCGCACTCGCTAGTCATGTTTGGGTTGTTGAATTTGAAGCCTTCGTTCAAGCCTTCTTTCACGAAGTCCAGCTGAGTACCGTCAAGGTACGCCAAGCTTTTACCATCAACGATCACTCTTACGCCTTTGTCTTCAAACACCACATCATCTTCGTTAGGTGCATCAACAAATTCCAGTACATACGCCATTCCCGAACAGCCAGAAGTTCTCACTCCCAGACGTAAGCCATACCCTTTACCGCGGTTAGCCAAAAATGTCTGTACGCGCTGTGCGGCAGCGTCGCTCATGCTAATAGACATACAACAACCTCAATTCTTGTTAAGCGTTTCTCTGATAACGGCTACTGGCGATTCAGTCTTAAATCGCCAGCCCTGAAACTCACTGAAAAACGTCTACAAATTACTTAGCGGAATGCTTCGTTTTATAATCTGCAATAGCCGCTTTAATGGCGTCTTCAGCCAAAATCGAACAGTGAATTTTCACTGGTGGCAGAGCCAGCTCTTCGGCAATATCCGTATTTTTGATAGCCTGAGCCTGATCGAGAGACTTGCCTTTTACCCATTCGGTAACCAGTGAACTTGATGCGATTGCTGAACCACAGCCATAAGTCTTAAAGCGAGCATCTTCAATGATACCCTCATTGTTGACTTTAATCTGCAACTTCATCACGTCGCCACACGCAGGTGCGCCGACCATGCCGCTGCCAATGGTTGGATCTTCGTTATCGAAAGAACCAACGTTGCGCGGATTTTCATAATGATCAATAACTTTGTCGCTGTAAGCCATAACGTTACTCCTTAAATTTGAATCCTGAGATTAATGAGCAGCCCACTCTATGGTGCTGATGTCTACGCCCTGCTTGAACATATCCCACAGCGGAGACAGGTCACGCAGACGGCCAATAGACTTACGAACCAGAGCAATGGCGTAGTCGATCTCTTCTTCCGTGGTAAAGCGACCCAATGAGAAACGAATTGAGCTGTGTGCTAACTCATCGTTCATTCCCAAAGCACGCAGCACGTATGACGGCTCCAAACTCGCAGAAGTACAGGCAGAACCAGAAGACACGGCCAGATCTTTCAGAGCCATAATCAGCGATTCGCCTTCGACGTAATTAAAGCTTACGTTCAGGATATTCGGTGCACCGTGCTCTAAAGAACCATTTAGGTACACTTCTTCAAGATCTTTTAATCCATCCCACAGACGATCGCGCAGCGCGCGCAGACGTGGAACTTCGGTAGCCATTTCTTCTTTAGCGATACGGTAAGCTTCGCCCATACCGACGATCTGATGAACAGGCAAGGTACCTGAACGCATACCGCGCTCATGACCACCGCCGTGCATCTGTGCTTCAATACGAACGCGTGGTTTACGACGGACGTACAGTGCACCAATACCTTTCGGGCCATAAATTTTGTGGCCAGAGAAAGACATCAAATCGACTTTCAATTTGCTCAAATCGATAGGCAATTTGCCTACGCTTTGCGTCGCATCAACGTGGAAGATGATGCCACGGCTGCGGCACAGTTCACCGATAGCTTCGATGTCCTGAATCACGCCGATTTCATTGTTCACATGCATGATAGAAACCACGATGGTATCTTCACGCATGGCTGCTTCCAGCTCTTTAAGATCGATAATACCGTTGCGCTGCGGTGCCAGATAGGTCACTTCAAAGCCTTCACGTTCTAACTGACGGCAGGTGTCCAGCACAGCTTTGTGTTCGGTTTTGCTGGTGATGATGTGCTTGCCTTTTTTCTGATAGAAATTGGCAGCGCCTTTAATCGCCAGGTTGTCAGATTCGGTTGCACCGGAGGTAAAGACGATCTCACGCGGATCGGCACCGACCAGTTCAGCAATGTTGTTACGTGCGATATCTACCGCTTCTTCCGCCTGCCACCCGAAACGGTGGGAACGCGAAGCCGGGTTACCGAAAGTACCGTCCAAGGTTAAAAACTGCATCATCTTCTCAGCTACGCGCGGATCGGCTGGCGTAGTGGCTGAATAGTCTAGATAAATCGGTAATTTCATTCTCTTGCTCCGTACATCACTTCCAAATTAGTACATTTAAAGAAAGTGTTATGACTCGTCGTCGCAGCTGCTTATGCGCGCAGATTCACGTTAATCGTGTCCTGACGACCGTTAGTATTGGCACCACGACGCGTATCGGAATTCTGGCGATCGGCAACATCCAGCACTTCTTGGTTATTCACCAATTCAGCCAGAGTGATGTTATTCAGAAAACCGCTGATACGCTCACTCAGGTCACGCCATAGCGTGTGCGTCAGACAACGAGTTCCACCCTGACAACCTTCTTTACCCTGACAGCGCGTTGCATCAACAGATTCATCAACGGCAGTGATCACGGTACCTACGGCGATTTCGGCTGCGTCTTTACCCAGCAAATAACCACCGCCTGGCCCACGCACGCTGGAAACTAATCCATTTTTGCGCAGGCGTGAAAATAATTGTTCCAAATAAGAGAGCGAGATGCCCTGACGTTCGGAAATATCTGCCAGCGGAACTGGCCCTTCCTGGGAGTGCAATGCCACATCAAGCATAGCTGTAACAGCGTAACGGCCTTTGGATGTCAGTCTCATGGCAAATAGTAACCTTTAAGAAAAAAGATGAAACACGCTTACTTATCGAACGTGTTAATTTTCTCATTCCTGAGTAAAACAGTCAACTATTTAACCTAGTAATTCACTCAACTATTACATCTTGTTAAAAAAACGTTACCACTGGAACAACAATCCCTGTTTACTATCAGCATCTTACTCATCGGAATACCTGTGTATTTTACTATGATATTCCGATGAAAGCAGTCATGAATTAGTGCTTTCCGTGCTCTTGCTTCTCAATTGAAGCCAAAATACCGCGCAAAATGTTCAATTCTTGCGCTTCAGGACGCGCACGCGTAAACAATCGACGCAGGCGGCTCATGATATTTCCAGGATGCGTTGGGCGAATGAAGCCTGTCGCATGCAACGTTTCTTCTAGATGAGCGTAGAAACGTTCGAGATCGTCCACCAACGGATATGGCTCTTCTTCTGCTACCGGCTGGTGAGCAGCAATACGATCCAGATGTGCTACGCGAATTTCATACGCGATGATCTGCACCGCCATGGCTAAATTCAGAGAGCTATATTCTGGGTTAGCTGGGATGGCGACATGATAATGACACTTTTGCAGCTCATCATTGGTCAAGCCCACACGCTCACGACCAAACACTATCGCCACTGGCGCATGTTCAGATTCCATCGCGCTGCGCTGGCCACATTCACGCGGCTCTAGCATTGGCCAAGGCAGTGAACGCGAACGAGCGCTTGTTCCGACAACCAAGCTACAACCGGCAATTGCTTCATCGAAAGTATCCACGATCGTGGCATTACCAATCACATCGCTGGCACCCGCAGATAAGGCAATAGCCTGAGAATCTGGCTTTACCAGTGGATTAACGAGATAGAGGTTGGTTAACCCCATGGTTTTCATAGCTCGTGCAGTCGAACCCATGTTTCCGGTATGGGAAGTCTCCACCAGCACAATACGAATGTTGTCCAGCATGCTAACTCTGATTTGGTTTGGATAATCGTGATATCTTAACATAAAGCGTCTATTGATCGTTTCTATTGATTTAATCCGTTTCTGATAGAATTCTCATTATTGGCTTTTCGTTGGCCTAGCAAAACGCCTCATCACGATAGTTTTGCCAAATATAAAGAAGAAACGAATTGAAATCAGGCGTGGCTGTTTAATTCGCAGCCTGCTATACTGCGCGCCGTTTCCTGTTCTTTAACATCCCGTGGAAGATACCCATGCATCCGATGCTGAATATCGCCATACGCGCTGCGCGTAAGGCTGGTAACCTGATTGCCAAAAATTACGAAACTCCTGACGCTGTTGAAACTACACAGAAAGGCAGCAACGATTTCGTGACCAACGTTGACCGTGACGCTGAACACCTGATCATTGAGACTATCCGTAAGTCTTACCCTAAGCACACGATTATCAGCGAAGAACGCGGTGAATTGGTCGGTGAAGATCACGACATTCAATGGGTAGTTGATCCACTGGATGGCACTGCAAACTTCATCAAACGTCTTCCACACTTCGCGGTATCTATCGCTGTACGCATCAAAGGCCGTACAGAAGTTGCTGTGGTCTATGATCCAATGCGTAACGAACTGTTCACTGCAACCCGCGGTCAGGGTGCACAGCTGAACGGCTATCGTCTGCGCGGCACAACCGCTAAAGATTTAGACGGCACCATTCTGGCGACCGGCTTCCCGTTCAAAGTCAAACAGCACGCTCCTGCTTACATTGCCATCCTTGGTAAACTGTTTACTCAGTGTGCAGACTTCCGTCGCACTGGTTCTGCAGCGCTTGATCTGGCCTATGTTGCCGCAGGTCGCGTTGACGGTTTCTTTGAGATCGGCCTGAAGCCTTGGGATTTTGCCGGTGGCGAATTGCTGGTTCGTGAAGCGGGCGGTTTGGTAACTGACTTCGTTGGCGGCCACAACTACCTGAGCTCTGGCAACATCATCGCGGGCAACCCTCGCGTGGTGAAATCCATTCTGGCCAATGTCCGTGACGAACTGAGCGAAGCGTTGAAGCGTTAATACTTCCGCTCGTTGAGTAAAAAAACCGCCCTTTCGGGCGGTTTTTTCATTTTAGCGACTTGCCAGACAGGTTAACCGTCACCGAGACCGAATTATTGGAAATATTCTAACTCCCTTTTCCCAGCGACAGTAACGAGCCAGAAACAATAAGCAGGATACAAACGTTCCGTTTCATTGCGCGATCCATGCAAAGACCGCTTCACAGCAACACCACCGGAGATCCTACTGTGAAAACAAGCACTGTGATGCGCTTGCATTTACGATCAGCGGATTTCCTTTCCTTCGATCCGGCGCCTGCTTGCAAGGCAGCGAAAAGGGCCGCTAGAAAGCATACTCCGCAATTAATCATTTATTAAACATGATGTTTTTATCAACACCACAAAAAACATTTGTGTTAAAAACCCCCACTAGGCGCTCTAGATTCTTTGACTTCCACGGCGGGATAGGTTAAAAATAAGCCACTGTGATGCGCTTGTTTATCTCGGTAATTTTACTTGTGTACGTTACCTCGATAATGAGACTCCGCCAGAAAGGCCGCTAACCTAACTGGCACAAAAAAACCGTCTTAAAGACGGTTTTTTTGTTTTTATCACGATGCGTTAACGCCCAAAAATTCTGCCACTGCCCATCCCTACTGGAATTGCGCTTTGGTACATCAGCAACCCAATAAAAATAAGCAACGCGCCACCGATAAACATCAGCAGTAATCCCCAATATGGGCTGAAACTGCGGCCTCGTTCAATCGCCCAGCGAACAACTATCTGCCGCGCCACATGAACCAAAAGCGCAATTCCACTGATCGTTAATGCCGTCCCCGCCGCCATTGCCATCGCGGCTAAAATACCCCAGCCATAAACCCCGATGACTTTGGAAAATAACAATACCAAGATGGCCCCCGAGCACGGCCGCATTCCCATCGCTGCAACAACGGCAAACTGCGTTTTCCACGTAGTCGCCGCCGCAATTTCACTATCGCTCGCCACATGTTTGTGCCCACAACCGCAGTTAGCCGAGTGTCGATGCTCCTGATGAGTACTCTGATTCAACGGTTTAATGGCTGAAATCTGCAAGGGAGTCGAAGGCGTCTGCCGCCTAAGCGCGAAGACCTTCCTCAGAGCGCGCCAACAAAGTGCCGCGCCTAAAACAACCACCAGCAAATAACTGGCTTTCTCTAGCCAGAAACTACTTTGATGCAGATAGCGCGTCGAAAGTTGTAAAACACCTAATACCCCTGAAACAAGAGCTATCGCGACCAGTCCTTGTAGCAACGAAGCGGCTAATGTCAGGCGTACACTGCTGCGTAATCGAGATGGGTTAGTGGCTAAATAAGTCGTTATCACGACTTTGCCATGCCCGGGCCCCAGAGCATGAAGGACGCCGTAGGCAAAACTTAGCGCAACCAGTGTTAAACCAGCCTGTTTTGCATTATTTCCAACCTGCTGTAGAAGCTGAGACATCGATTGATGCAATGATTTTTGCCATTCGATCGCCACGAAAAGCCAATCGTTCCAGTGAACAGCGCCATACACCAACGCTGAAATCAGCAGCAATGCCGCTATTGCCAAAGGCACATAGCGCCATCGTGTCGGTTTTTTGCGGGTTGTCGGCAGGATTAATGACATGTGATCTCCACGCGCTGCGCAAACTGCTTACCGAGCTCCATGTCTTCGTCAGGAGCATCCGCTTTATCAAGATTCTGCGCATAGGCTTGCAGCGACGTATCTGGTTTAGGCGTTATCAATGCTAATTTACACCTCGCCTGAACATCGACAGGCAGAGTGATAGAAGCCGCATCTGTGTAGATCATATCCACGTAATAAGTGGGATCGTAGGTCAATACAGAAAAATGAGCGTTCAAAGGCTGTGGTTTTGCCAGCAGCATTTCAAATGACAAAATAGCGTTATTGCCATCGCGGCTGAGATGATATTGGCGTGGGCGATCGAGGAATTTGACCTTTTTGCCATCATGGTAGAATTCAGTAAAGTAGTGCTGACCAATCACGTTTGCCATCACTTCTGCAGCCAACTGTTTCCAGATTTCCGACCCATTCGCCGCATTGCCTGCATCGTAGAGCAAATCGGCTGACGTGAGTGGATCCATCGTCCACGTCATGTTCATTCCGATCAGTTGGTTATCGTTCACAACAAACGCATTTTTCATCTCAATAAAACTATGCGGGTGCGCTAACCCCGCGCGCGAAAAAATAAGCCCGATGATCATAATTAACCAACCAGACCAGCGCAGAAATCGCTGTTTTTTAATCTCAAAATGCGACATAAACGTCCTGTTTACTCCTCAGCAACAGCCGCAAAGCGCGGCAGGAAATCAAATTCATTCATTTCTGTATCACAAAAATACAAAAACATGGCACATCAGCACCGCGCCTTTGCACAACTTTGCTATTCTTAGCCAACAAAACATGTTCATTCACTGACCGAAACTAAAGAGATATGAATATGAGTTTAGACACACCTCTGGTGCCTGAGCTCTCAGCACAGCAAAGGCACTGTAATCTTGTGCTATTGCTTTTCACACCGACAACCCCGCTACATCTGGCCACCATTAGCCGGATTAATCGCGTTTTGCCTGCACAAGCCGAATTAGATATTCACAGTGTGGCGCAGGAAATCATGCGTTTTCATGCACTGCGTGTGATCTTCCATCCTAAACAAGGCTACCGGCTGCAAGGCTCAGCTTACGATCAGCGACTTTGTTTGCTGCATTGGTTAAGGCGCTCTCAGCGGCTTGTTCCCAACAGTATTGAAACTATTTTTGTGCCCCGCATCAATGAAAGCTCAACGGGTATTACTACAGCGCATTTTTCGCAGCAAATCATCGATGTGCTTGCACAGGCCGAAGCCACCTTACAGCGTATTTTTAGCGACCAGCAGCGCGATCTTATTCAGTCTTTCTTACACTACAGCCATTATCAAAGACAAATGACACAGCTCCCGGTATTTCCTGCACATCTCAAACGCTGGTTGCAAGCCAAAGAGGAATACGGTGTGGCAAGAAATCTATGTCATGCCGCTTATGGACAATTGCCAGATCCCGCACTGGAGCTTGAATCAGAATTTACCACGCTGTTATTAACGCTTATCAAAACCCACCGCTATTTACCCCATGTCTACCCAGAAGATCGGCGCTTGATGGATGAGATTGAGTTTGCCATTCGGCAAATAGAACATGCCACCCACGTGACATTTAGCCATCGAGAACAGCTTTGTACTCAGCTGTTTGCCCATATGGGCCCCGCCATTGAACGATGCTTATTTGGCTTAAAAATCAGTAATCTGTTGTTAGATGAAATCGAACTGCTTTATCCCGGCTTGATGAATATGACTCAACAGGCCGTTCGTCATATCGAACGCGATTACCATATTCATTTTCCACCAGAAGAGCTGTGTCTGATCGCCGTGAGTTTTGGTGCATGGTTGATGCAGGAAGGCGTACTGGCAGACAAATAGACAGTTTTCAGAGACAAAAAAGCCCGCTTTCAAAGCGGGCTTTTTACATCAAGCAAAAAGATTATGCGTAAACCGGCAGGCGTGCGCAAATATCCAATACTTTCTGTTTAGTACGTTCGATGGTGGCTTCGTCGTTGATGTTATCCAACACGTCACACATCCAACCAGCCAATTCACGCGCGTCAGCTTCTTTAAAGCCACGGCGGGTAATAGCCGGAGTACCAACACGAACACCTGAAGTCACAAACGGGCTCTTCGGATCGTTAGGCACGCTGTTTTTGTTCACGGTGATATTTGCACGGCCCAGTGCGGCGTCAGCATCTTTACCGGTGATATTTTTATCAACCAGATCCAGCAGGAACAGATGGTTTTCAGTACCGCCGGAAACCACTTTGTAACCACGGTTCAGGAATACTTCGACCATCGCTTTGGCGTTTTTAGCAACCAGCTGTTGGTAAGCCTTAAACTCAGGCTCCATTGCTTCTTTCAGGGCAACGGCTTTACCGGCAATCACGTGCATCAGTGGACCACCCTGTGCGCCAGGGAATACCGCTGAGTTCAGCTTTTTATACATCTCTTCGCTGCCACCGTTGGCCAAAATCAGGCCGCCACGCGGGCCAGCCAGCGTTTTGTGCGTCGTGGTAGTCACAACATGCGCATGAGGAACAGGGTTTGGATAAACACCCGCAGCCACTAAACCAGCAACGTGAGCCATATCAACAAACAGATAAGCACCGATGCGGTCAGCAATTTCGCGCATTTTCGCCCAGTCAACCACGCCAGAATAAGCAGAGAAACCACCGATGATCATTTTCGGCTGGTGTTTTTCAGCTTGAGCTGCCAAGTCGTTATAGTCGATATGGCCGCTTTCATCGATGCCGTAAGGAACGATGTTGTACAGTTTACCGGAGAAGTTAACCGGAGAACCGTGAGTTAAATGGCCGCCGTGCGCTAAGTTCATACCCAGCACGGTATCGCCTGGCTGTAACAGCGCAGTGTATACGGCAAAGTTTGCCTGAGAACCGGAGTGTGGCTGTACGTTGGCATAATCAGCGCCAAACAGCTCTTTTGCACGATCGATGGCCAGTTGTTCAACGATATCAACGTATTCGCAACCGCCGTAGTAGCGCTTGCCTGGGTAACCTTCAGCATATTTGTTGGTCAGCTGAGAGCCCTGAGCCTGCATAACACGCGGGCTGGTATAGTTTTCTGATGCGATAAGCTCAATGTGCTCTTCCTGACGCACGACTTCCTGCTCCATTGCCTGCCACAGCTCGGCATCGTAATCGGCAATGTTCATTTCACGCTTTAACATCCGCTTCTCCTGACTCAGCTAACCTGAATTGTCTATTCGCTATTGTTCAATAAAAACACACCCCGTAAGGCGACTGCCCACAGTGTAATATGTTTTCACCTTGTTACGATAGACCCTAGGCCATGTTTTTACGCAAACGTTTGGCTTGGCGCTGCATAAGGCTTTAATACTGCACATGAAGACGCATGCCAGCAGGAGTTTTCTTCAAATGTGATATGCAACAATTTCACCTTGGTGAAACAAAAGCGATAAAAGCGCTATGTAAATAACATCAGCACAACAAAAATAGGGATTTACAGCTCAAAGAAAAATCTGTAAGTTGCATTTAAAATACATCAATTAAAACACCTGCAATGACGAGGACTTTTTTATGTTGGATAGCCAAACCATCGCCACAGTTAAATCCACAATTCCACTATTAGCGGCTACGGGGCCAAAGCTCACTGCACACTTTTACGACCGGATGTTTGAGCACAATCCCGAGCTAAAAGAGATTTTTAATATGAGTAATCAGCGCAATGGCGATCAGCGAGAAGCGCTGTTTAACGCAATTTGTGCTTACGCCACTAATATTGAAAATCTAGCAGCGCTGCTGCCCGCCGTTGAACGCATTGCCCAGAAGCACGCCAGCTTTAACATTAAGCCAGAACAGTATCAAATCGTCGGTCATCACCTGCTGAAAACCTTAGAAGAAATGTTTAATCCGGGTGACGAAGTTCTGGAAGCTTGGGGCAAAGCCTATGGCGTTTTGGCTGATGTCTTTATCCAGCGTGAATCTCAGATTTACCAACAAAGTGAAACCACTGAGGGTGGCTGGCGCGAACTTCGCTCGTTCAAAATCCTTAAGAAAGAGAAGCAAAGCGACTTAATCACCAGCTTCATTTTGGTGCCTGAAGATGGAAGCCGCGTAGCCGATTTCCAGCCGGGTCAATATTTGGCTGTTTATATTCGCCACCCAAGCCTGCCGCATCAGGAGATTCGTCAATATTCTCTGACCAATGAGCCAAACGGCGAATACTATCGTATTGCCGTGAAACGTGAAGGTCAGGGACAAGTATCGAATTTTATGCATGATATCGCGCAAGAAGGCGACGTGATCCAAATCGCGCCTCCACACGGTGATTTCTTCTTGGAAGTTAAAGAAAACGCGCCTGTTGCATTGATTTCTGGCGGCGTCGGCCAAACGCCAATGCTCGGCATGTTGCGCACCTTACAGGCTCGCGGTCATCAGGGCGAGATTCAGTGGCTACACGCAGCTGAAAACAGCAAGGTTCGCGCCTTTGCTGATGAAGTTAACACCATTATCTCCGCAATGCCTCAGGCTCAAAGCCACGTCTGGCTGCAAGAAACCAGCGCTGACGATCGCATTGATATTGATTTCAACTATCAGGGACTCATGGATATCACCCCACTCGCTGATAAATTGAATAACCCAGAAATGCACTACTACTTCTGCGGCCCAGTCGGATTTATGCAACATGTCGCCAAACAGTTACAAGAACTGGGCGTCGATGCCGACCGTATGCACTATGAGTGTTTTGGGCCACATAAGGTGGTGTGAGGTCTCGACCGCCGTTGTTTATATGAGCATTGTGTAAGGTTTCGACCGCCTATCAGCACCGGTATTCACATACAAACTAAGTCGAAGGCGTCCGATAAGGGTGGGCCAGAGCGCCCACCCTTAACCCGCGCTCTTTTATCCGCAATGCCATCTCCGCGCCGGGTCGGCATGCGCCATCCATGGCGCCTCCTCCCCTAGTGGAAACCTCCTGTTTCCACTGCTCTAACTGCCAAGACTTAAACAATTAAAAAAATAAAAATGTCTTTTGTCTTTTGTCTTTTGTTTTTTCAAGTTGAAAGAATGCATTTTAGAGCCGCCAGCAGGGATGCTGGTGGCAGGTTGAGGGCGTACAGGATGTACGCTCCGAGACCGGTCGGCCAAACGACTCGGTAAAAAGCGCGAGAGTCGAGAGGTTGCGCGCTGGCAACCTCTCGTCGGACGCCTACACCAATGGTTTCATAGAGCGGTATTGACTAATGGGCGGACGAAAAACTTCACTGCTCAAACAGAAAATAGCAGCCTTTCTTGCCAACTATCCCCCCACCTCCACCCTCATCCCCATCTCCGTCACCTCCCCTTTCCCCAACAACACCAACCCCGGTTGTCCATCCATATTATGAGCATCAACAGGATGGCTTTGCGGTTCAAAGCAGATAAACGGTTCATCAGGCATTTGAAACAGCATCAGGTAAGACGCGGAGCTGCGTAACGATATTGTCGGCTGATTCGGCGTCGCTAAATGTGCCACGCCGTTCCATCCCGAATAGCCGTGATTCATCCACATATTATCCGGCACTTTCGTGCGGGTGAAATCCAGCTCTGTTGGCGTATCGCCCTGCCATGCTAAGGGCAAATGCAGTTCGCCCTCCGGCCAATAGCCGGAAGAGGAAAACTGTATTTGCGTCTGCGGGGTTTTCACAAAAAAAGGATGAAAACCTAGCCCATACAGCATGGGTTCTGCGCCACAGTGACGTAACGTGAGATGCGCGCTAAGTCCTTCGTCCGTGAGCCGATAAACCAAACTCGCCGAATAATCAAAACCACAGCTATGTTGCACACGCAGCCCGAGTGCAATGTGTGTGCAGCTCAAATCTTGCAGCTGCCAGCGCTGTAGCCAGCCATCTCCGTGTAAAAAGAATTGGTTATCCAAGGTGCTATCTGGCAGACAAATTTCACGTCCGGCTAAGCAAAAGCGATTATCTCGCACTCGGTTCGCTAAAGGTAACATGGGAAACAATGCGCTTTCGCCCGGATGCCATCCCGTATCTCGCTGATAAGGGCGTAGAATTGCAGTGTCACTACCCACGTCGTCAAAACTTAAGATCGCCGCTGACTGCGGAGTCACCCGCAGCCGAAACCGCGGGTTTGAGAGGGTATAAATATCCATCATGCTTGTTTCACGCTGGGTTCAACGGGTTTAGTGCTTCCCGCCAGCTGATGTTCTAGTGCTTCAAGGGTAACGCCTTTGGTTTCAGGCACGCTGCGTAATACAAACACAAACCCGAGCGCACAGATGATGCCGTAGAGTAGGAAGCTTCCCGATGCCCCTAAATTCGCATTCAACAGCGGGAAAGTGTAAGTCAGTAAGAAACAGGCAATCCACAGCGCCAAAGTCCCGACTGACATCGCCATACCGCGCACGCGGTTAGGGAAGATTTCAGACAGCAACACCCACGTCACCGGTGCAAGCGTTAAGGCGTAAATCGCAATCGCGGCAAGTACCAGCAGTAAAACCGGCAACCCCATAATGCCCAGCGCATAGGCACCGGCAATCAGCACGTAAATAATGGTTAGGCCAGCCGCCCCAAGCAGCATTAATTTGCGACGCCCCAGCTTATCCACCAGCGGTAAGGCGATAATGGTGAAGATCAGGTTAATCAGCCCTGTCGCCACTATCGATTTAAGCGTGCTATTGATATCAAAACCGGCCGACGCAAAGATCTCCTGCGCATAGTTAAAGATCACGTTGATCCCACACCATTGCTGGAAAACTGCCAGTACGATCCCAATCACGATAATCGGCCTGACGCGTGGATTCAGGAGTTCACTTGCCGCCACTTTTTGCGTATTTTCACCGAGCGTTGCACGAATATCGGCAATCGTTTCACGCGCATATTCAGCACTACCGATACGTCTTAGCATGCGTTCCGCTTTGTCCTGTTTACCGGCTTTCGCCAACCAGCGCGGGGAATCAGGCACCAAGAACATCAGGAGTAAAAACAGCACCGCCGGAACCAGCTCAGCGCCAAACATCCAGCGCCAGCCAACTTGTCCATTCCAGCTTTGTAAGATGTCCTGCATGGTTGCCGAGCTGGCAACGGGTTCAGCGATCATCAGGTTAACCAACTGAGCGGCCAAAACGCCAATAACAATCGTCAGCTGGTTGATAGCAACAAACTTGCCCCGTTTTTCAGCCGGACTTACCTCGGCGATGTACATTGGGCTCAGCGCTGAAGCAAGACCAATGCCCACGCCGCCAACGATGCGGTAAAACACGAACCAATCAAAGTGCGTTGCCACCGCCGTTCCCCACGCGGAAGCAGAGAATAGAATGGCTGAAATTATCAGCGGCAACTTGCGACCAAAGCGATCGGCGCACCAGCCAGAAATCAGCGCACCAAAAACACAGCCCGCTAATGCGGAGCTCATCGCCCATCCTGACTGAGCCGGATCGGTAATCCCAAAATAGGCTTCATAGAAGGGTTTGGCACCGCCAATCACCACCCAGTCATAGCCAAAAAGTAACCCGCCACAGGCAGCGACCAGACATATCATCCAGACGTAAGACATATTGAGATGGTTCTGCGTGTTTTTCATTTTTTCACCTTATTTTAACCTTGTAGGATAGAGGCTTACGCAGTCATGAAAATGTGGGCCACAACCGTGGCCCGTTGTGGCTTAGTGATTAAAAATGCCGTGTTGTACTGCTAGACGTAACAAGTGCGCTTTATCATGAGCAGGATTGCGTTTTAACAGCTCATCGGTAAGACGTATAAAGCTCGCTTCATCACCCAGCCCTAAATGCCCTAATGCCTCAACCCACAAGCAGTGTTGGCTATGCTGCTCCTGCGCCGATGCATCGAGAACAATCAGATCAGGCAGGGAAACGGCGAAGAAATCAGGTTCGGATAAATCATTCCTGTGCTGCTTGGCCCAATCGATCATGGATTGGAACTGCTGCTGAGCCTGCTCTCTTTCACCTAAACGCGCGGCCGCCATCGCTTGGTAGAACAGATAATCAACCGGCTGATCGTTGTAGTAGCGTCCAGCGCTCAGCGCAGAACCGCCCTGAAGTGCGTGTTGTAACGCAGATTGAGACTGCTCTTTTTCGCCCATTTTCTCGGCGCAGATAGCCATTAAGAACCAAATATCATTGTCACTTTGTCCTACCAAACGCCCCTCGCCGAGATTGGCGGGATAGCTCAGCGACTGACGTAATACGTCATAGGCTTCGGCGTAATGGCGCTCCTGCATCAAAGCCAGTGCACGGCGCTGATGGTTAATCAAAAACTGCCCAGTGACTTTGCCTTCGCCGCCTTCCCATGGGTGGAATTGGCGGCGCCACAGAATTTCAGCGGCCGCATCTACTTTGTGATGAATGTGATAGAGGCTGAGCAGCTCAGCGGTGAGATCGTCGCGTTTAAGCGCCACATCACGGCGATCGTCCAACAATTGCAGGCGATGTGCGGTCGGAACCGCCGTTAGTTTTTGCAGATAACTGAATTCAAACAGCAATCGAGGATTTTCAGGCTCAAGGTCAAGCGCACGCTGGAAATACTCCGCGGCTTGATCCAAATTGCCCTGCTTGTTAAACGCATAAATCCCCAGCACGCGGTGCAGTGCGGCAAAATCAGGCATCTGCTGTAACGCAAACAGCCAACAGGATTCGGCGCGGGCATAGCTGCGCTTGCTGTAGAAGAAACAGCCCAGTAGATATTGAGCAAACCCGTCTTGAGGAAGGCGTTGCAGAACCGCAATATCATCCAAGGTGTTAGGGAAGCGGACTTTAAGCGCAAAGTTCTCACGCGCTAGCTGCAAACAGTGGCTTCGCTCACTTGCGTCCTGAGTTAATGCCGCACGATACAGCAGCGGGAGCGATTCTTGATTGTTCAAGAGTTTCAGCAGTGCCAAGGCATCCTTTTCACGGCCTAATCCCATCAACCATCCTGCTAATACGCAGGCGTTCACTCCTCGAGATCCCGCAACCTGAGTCAATGCACTCACGTCACCGTTCAAAACAGACTGCGCATACAGCAGGACATAGCTCAGCGGATAGTGAGCCAACTGAGAAGCAACATATTCAAGCGCCTGTTGGCTCTCTCCCAACTGTTGTAAAACCAGTGCTTTTAATCCCATGGCTAAATTGTTTGCACCGTTGAAATTCAGGCTCTGATTGATAAACGTCAGGGCTTGTTGCGCGTCGCCTTTGCGCAACGCTAAGCGAGCCAAAGCATAAAACGCTGCATCACGGCAATTCCCGCTCCACGTGGCTTTGAAATAGTCATCATAGGCTTGTGTTTCTTGGTCTAGTTTTTCACGAGCAGAACCCAGCAGCATGCTTGCCTGACCGCACTGCGGATTTTTATTCCAGCGCTGCGCACGCTGCAGAGCGGTATTGGCATAGCTTGCCGCCTGCTCAAAGTCAGCGCGGTTAAATTCCAGCGTTGCCAGCGCAACGTTGCAGCGATAATCGAGAGGATCGATATCCAATGCACGGCGGTAATAATCAAAGGCAGAACGGCTGGCGTGGAGATATTGCTCAAGGTGTTGGCCGATAAAATAGAGTTCGTCGGTATTGGTGATTTGCTCTGGTTTTTGTGGCGCAGTCGCCGCCTGAGGCAGCGGTGTTTCTTCAGGGATATGCTCGAGATAGCTGATAATTTCGCGGCCATCGCGATCCACCAGCGAAAGCGTTAAACGCTGCGGCGAACGATCGGGCAACGCGTGCAGCCATGCTTGCGCCGGTTGAAGAGAAAGCGGTTGGCGGAAAATTTCTTCACCTTCGGCCGTCACTACCAGCGAAACATCGTTCAACGGAGCAATGGCGTATAACCCAAGCTGTAATTCCCCGTTAATACGTTCGAGCTTAATCGCGGCCTGCGTGTTGGCATTCTGTAGGGTTCCGAGCTGGCTGTAAGGCAAAAAGTTCTGCACAAACACCTTTTCTTCGTAAGGCGCAAGCCAGGTGAAGTCCGGCTGGTTATCGGTGAATACGCCCGTCATCAGCTCAATGTAAGGGCCGTTGTGATCGGTTAAGTTGCGATCCCATGCAAGGCCGAAATCACAGTTACCCCACGTCCACTGTTTTTTACCTGGGGAAACGTGGTGATCGGCAATATGCAGTAGGCCGCCTTGCTCACCATGATGGTATGCGCCAACAAAATCATAATCTGACTTATCAGCCATATATGACGTCGGCACGGGAATATTCTTGTAGCGGGAAATATCAACGCCAGCGGAGTAATCCACTTTATAGTAGGTGCCGGTTGCAATAGGGAAGGCCGAAACATCACGCTTGCCGTGGTCATATACCGCCGTGACATCCGGCGGGAACACGCTTTGGTGATCGTCGCCTCCTTTCACCGCAGGGTTTGCCCACCACAGGAAATGACGCGGCGTGGCGTTGCCGTTGAACACCTTGCCCTTAATTTCGATCAGCGCTTTTTGTGGATACAGCGTAAAGCCGGTCATAACCTGCAAACCGCGCATCGGCTCCACTTCACCCAGCCAAACCGTTTTGCTGCCGTCATCCTGCTGGCTAATCGTCACATCCACCGGCATAAACGTCGTTGGGCGGTGGTGCTGAGGCCAGTTAAATTCAATTCCGCCGGAGATCCACGGCCCAACTAATCCCACCAGCGCGGGCTTAATCACTTCGTTGTAGTAGACGAAATCACGCTGCATCACTTTGTCGTAAGCACGATGAATTCGCCCACCCAGCTCGGGCAGCAACATGACGCGAATAAAATCGTTTTCTAGCCATACGGCCTGATACTCACGATCTTCACATTCACCGGTTAACGTATCGATCACACCATAGGGATAAACCGCGCCAGACGATCCTTGGTAAACCCGCTTTTCTAAAAACATCGGGTTGGGATCTTCCGCTCCGGTGCGATAGGTCGGTAAGGTCACACTTTCTTGCCAAACTTTGACGTCGCCGTACATTTCCGCATCTCCAGTAAAAAAATGACAGTGAACTGATGTATGTTTGCAGTGTATGTGAGCGATTCTTTTCCGTTGTGAGCAACGCTCACGCAATACAGTTAACGGAGTTAAGTGAAATGTTTGATCTGGGATTGAATAATCAGCGGGTGCGCCATTTCAACAAGCGGATACTGCTGGCGTTGATCTATCGCTTCAAGCACGCCAGCAAATCAATGCTGGCGCAGCACACGGGGTTATCGATTCCGGCGATTGGCAAAATACTGGAAGAACTGCTGGATGAAGGAAAAATAGAGCATTCAGATCGCATGCTCAGCAACCGTGGATTAAGCGGTGGGAGCTATCAAATCCCCGCCGGTAATGCTCTTATTTTATGCATGAACGTAACGCCAAACTGTATTGAGAGCCAGCTCGTCAACGGTCAGATTTTGCCCTTGGGTGATTATCAATTCACAGCCGTTTCAGCCCCCCATCCTCAAGATCTGCTGACAGCCATTGAGCAGGTTTATTATCAGCAAAGAAAGCTTTACCCACAGCGCACGATCCAGTTAGCACTGGCCATTCACGGTCAAGTCGATCCTGTCACCGGCGTTTCACAAAATATGCCGCAGGCGCCGTGGAAAGAGCATATTGAGATGAAGTATCTGTTAGAGGAAAAGCTGAAAACTCGCGTTTTACTCGACAATGACTGCGTGATGCTGGCGTTGGCGGAGAAATGGCAAAATACGGATAATCAGCAGGATTTTTGCGTCATCAACGTGGATTATGGGATCGGTTCGTCATTTGTGATTAACCAGCAGATTTATCGCGGCAGCCTATACGGCAGCGGACAAATTGGGCATACCATCGTGAATCCCGACGGCGTGGCCTGCGACTGTGGCCGCTACGGCTGTTTAGAAACCGTCGCCTCACTTTCGGCGCTAAAGAAACGGGCGCGCATTTGGCTGAAATCTCAGCCACACAACAGCCTTCAAACCGATTGGGATTCACTCAGCAGCAAACAGCTTATCGAGCGTTATCATCAAGGCGATGTGCAGGTGCAATCATGGGTAGATAGTGCGGCAAGCGCCATTGGTCTAAGCCTGTATAACTTCTTGAATATTTTGAATATCAACCGGATCTATTTCTACGGCCGCAGCTGTGGATTTGGCGATCGTTGGCTCAGTGCCATTATGCGTCAAACGGGGTTTAATCCTTTCGATCCCGCCGATCCGAATATGACAAACGCCACGCGTATTGGCTTTGGCCAGCTGACTCGGCCACAGCAAATTATGGGAATTGGGTATTTGTATGCCGAGAAGGCGTTGGAGGGTGTTTGAACTTCCGCGCTAGTTTAATTTTTCTTATTAAACCGGTTCCCTCCCCTTCGAAGGGGAGGGCTATCGCGCATTATGTCAATATTACTTCTTAATCTCAGCCCGCACTTTTCCTACCTGTTCAGCCGTCACGGGTTCTGCTTTATTTCCCCAGCTACCGCGCAGGTAACTCATTAAATCAGCGGCCTCTTGGTCGTTCAGCGCCCAACCATAGCCCGGCATCGCGTAAGACATATGCTGTTGCGTGACCGGCGTTTGCGCGCCGTCGAGCACCACGCGAATAAGCGTTTGCGGATTATCAGCATTCACCGTGAGATTCCCAGCCAGACGCGGGATGGTGAAATCAACGCCCTCGCCTTTCGGAGTATGGCAGGTAGAGCAATAGCGGGCATAGGTTTGAGCGCCAGACAGCATCGCACCCGCCGCCGGTTTGGTCGGTTTCGCATCACTCGGTAAAGCTTCCAAGCTGAGCAGATAAGTGGCAATACCGTTTAAATCGCTGTCTGTCAGGTATTGCGAGCTGTGCGTAACCACTTCCCCCATCGGGCCACTGAGCGCGGCATGACGGCTGCGGCCGGTCTTGAGCAGTGCCACTAAATCATCTTTGCTGACGTTTAGACCGCGTAAAGAAGGCGCATACCAACCATCCAGCTCTGCGCCGTTCAAGAAGCGCAGCTCCGCCTGATCCATACCTTGTTCCTGCATCGCCCAACCGCGCGGCGTATGGCAGGCACCGCAATGCCCAGCGCCTTGAACCAAATAAGCACCGCGATTCCATTCATCGCCTTTTTCCGTCTGCGGCTGATAGATACCCTCTTGTAAGAACAATGAATTCCAGATACCTAAAGGCCAACGCATAGAGAGCGGCCATGGAATATCGCTCTTTTTATTTTCAACCGCCTGCGGCTTCACTCCGGTCATCAGGTAGTCATACAGCGCCCGCATATCCTCAGGCGTCATTTTGGCATAAGAGGTATACGGCATGGCGGGGTAAAGATGATGACCATCTTTCGCCACCCCCTTGCGCATCGCCTTATCAAAATCATCAAAGCTGTAGCTACCGATGCCGTATTTTTTATCTGGCGTAATATTGGTGGCATAAATATCGCCCAACGGCGTTGCGAAGCGCATTCCCCCCGCCAGCGCTTGTCCTTGAGGAGACGTATGACAGGCCGAACAGTCGCCCGCTTTGGCCACGTATTCACCGGCCGACATCGCACTTGCGCCCGCGCTAGTAGCTAACAACGTTAAAATCAGTAACGGTTTCATACGCTCTCCTTGTTCATCGCGGTTAGCTCATTCACCGCTCTCCACGCCTGATCAACCGCAGAGTTCGCGTAAGGGCTCCAGTCTGAATCCGAGTTGGCGATAGTGATGCGCCCTATCGGCTGGCGTGCGGTATGAATAATTTGCTCGGCTTCTTTTTCATCATCGAACAACCCGTTCAAGAAATAAGAGTAGCCGTGCGACCAACGGTTAACCGTAATGGCTTGAATATCACGCTGATGATCGAAGCCTGCCTCACCGAACATGCCCTGTAGCTGCTCGCGGATCATTTTTTCATGCACTTCAAACGGTGTACCTAAGAGCAACGCTCGTCCTTTACGCGACTGTTCACGCGGGCTTAGACCGCTGCCCGGCAGCGTGGGGACATACACCATATGCAGCCCGATCGGTTGGTTAGGATCGTGTGGATGCTGGTAGCCGCCCATGTTGACCGGATAATCTAGCTTCACGCGGCTATAAGGCGCGGCGGGAGAATAGATTTCATGCACCCCAAGTTTTACGAATGGCTGCCAGTTGCGGATCACCACTTTTGAATACACCAGCGGCGATTTCACGTTTTCTTTCAGCGCAGCGGCCTGCGTTTCAGGCATTTCCGGTACAAGATACGGGATCATCATGTTGTAGCCCGCCATCACCACCTGCCCAGCCCGAACACGATGCAGTTTATCGCCCGTCAGATACGTCACATCAACGGAAGGTTTGCCCTGCTCATTCACATTCGCCACATGCACACCGGTGCTGTTTAAACGCAGCCGAACGGGGGAATCTGGTTTATCTAACTGGCTGTAATCAAACTTCGCTAACACGATACTTTCCATCGTGTCACCCGGCGCAACCGCCGGAATTAAATGACGTACCATCAGGCGAGCCAAACCCGCATTACCATCTGGGAAGTGGAAAATATAGGGCTCGTCAAGATCGGCCAATGACTCGGCGTCAAGCGGAGGCAAATTCATGCCATCTAGACCAGGCAATGCGCAGATGCGGGCATCGCTACACGAGGTCGCGTCAATGCCAACCGCTTGGAAATCGTTGGTACGCTGCTGGAAATAGCGGATCGCCATTTCGCTGAGGCCCACTTTTTCTCGCAGGAATTGGCTGTAGCTATGGCTGTCTAACCAAGCCACTTTTTCATCGGTATTGAGTTCAGGTAGATAATCTTTTTGTTCTGTGTGCAGCGCGATCAGCGCCTGACGATCGGATTCGGCTAGCGGGAAATCACTGATGAACGCGGTGATGTCACGGCCGTTCAAACGATCGGGAGCAATATCATCGGCAACCGCTCGTCCGGGATCGCCGTTAACAATTTTATCAACGCCAAAGTTTTTGCGATCAAAATAGACGCCGCGGCTTAGTTTCATATCAGGATAGAAATTCTGATCGAAATCTTTCGCCATCTGTTCAATATCAACGTTGAGAGTTTTCAGCAGCCCCATTGCGACAGGGCTAAAGTTAGTGCGCGGCGATTGGAAAGATTCACTGCCGCCGTAGCCGAGTATCGTTTTGCCTTCAACGTTGAATTCGTTGCGCTTAGCATGCCCACCAAAATCATCATGGTTATCGAGCAACAGAATGCGCTGATTTTTGCCATGCAGCTGTTGCCAAAAACAGGCCGCCGCTAAACCGCTGATCCCCGCACCAACTACCACCAGATCAAACCGATCTTCAATTGGCGCGCTTTTAGGATCGAAATGTTTGCCTTCACGCCCCAGTAAATGAGCAGCTTCAAACGATCCCGGGTGGTTGCCGCGTAAACCAGTTAAGGTTGGCGGATAGTAAAGGCTTTGGGTTAAAGCCTGAGGAGATGCTCGAAGTGCCTGCCACGGTGTTAATCCCGCTGCAATGGTAATTGCCATCCCATTGAGAAAGTCACGTCTTGTGATGCTCATAATGCTTCCCAGTTTTATTTTAAGATTTGAAATCGAAGGAAAATCACAATTATTTTACATGATGACAACGTATAGGTCAGCCACCAAATATTCTCAGGTTAAATGTTGATATGACCCCACCCTATCCCTCCCCTTCGTAGGGGAGGGAGCAGAGTCACGTTTAGGATGAATTCAGCGCTTAGGCGATATCTCCCCAAAAGCGGAAGACATGAAGGGAGAAACTGATTACCCGTGATTAATCATCACATGGCGCACGACGGTGTAATCCTCTAGGCCAAACATCGACATATCTTTGCCATATCCTGAGAGTTTTTGCCCGCCGTGTGGCATTTCACTCACTAGCATGAAGTGGGTATTCACCCAAGTGCAGCCGTATTGTAAACGTGCACTCATGCGGTGAGCACGGCCCACATCACGCGTCCATACGGAAGAGGCTAAACCATAGTTGGAATCATTCGCCCAACCCAAGACCTGCGCTTCATCATCAAACGGCGTGATGGTGATGACGGGTCCAAATACTTCTTTTTGCACGATTTCGTCGTCTTGTTTGGCACCCGCTAAAATGGTTGGCTGGAAGTAGAAACCAGGACCATTGACGCGCGAGCCACCGGTAGCCACCGTGATATGCGGCAACGCTTTGGCGCGTTCAACAAAACCTTCTACGCGTTGCAGGTGCTGCTCGGTGATTAATGGCCCCAGCTCGGTGCTTTCATCGCCTGGATTCCCCATATCAAGCGTAGAAACCGTCTGCGCCAGCGCATCCACCACTTTTTGATAGATTGATTTCTGTACATACAGGCGACAAGCCGCTGTACAGTCTTGGCCGGCGTTATAGAAACCAAATATGCGAATGCCTTCGACCACTTTTTCCACATCGGCATCATCAAACACGATAACTGGCGCTTTGCCGCCCAGCTCCATGTGTGTGCGTTTAATGGTAGACGCCGTGTGCTCAATAATATGCGCCCCCGTGCCGATAGAGCCGGTAAGGGAAACCATGCGTACTTTTGGGTGGCCTGTCAGCACGTCACCCACGTCTTTGCCCAAACCGAACAGAACGTTAACGACGCCCGCAGGGAACAAATCGGCCAATGTTTGGCACAGATGGAAAGCGGTCAGCGGCGTTTGCTCCGATGGTTTCAGCACCACGGTATTGCCTGCCGCCAGCGCGGGCGCTAATTTCCACGCAGCCATCATCAACGGGTAGTTCCACGGTGCGATCGACGCGATCACACCAACCGGATCGCGGCGGATCATCGAGGTGTGATCCGGCAGATACTCACCGGCAACGGGGCCGCTTAAGCAGCGGGTCGCACCAGCAAAGAAGCGGAATACGTCGGCAATCGCAGGGATCTCATCTTCCAATACGCGCTGATAGGGCTTACCGCAGTTTTGCGATTCCAGCTTCGCCAACACTTCGCCCTGCTGCTCAATCACATCAGCGACCTGCAACAGCAGCGCGGCACGCTCTTTCGGCGTCGTTTGCCCCCATTCGGTGAACGCTTTGTCTGCCGCATTCACCGCCTCATCAACCTGCGCGGCACTTGCCTGTGCAATATGTGCAATAACCTCCCCCGTGGCGGGATTGTACACAGGCAGTGCAGAACCTTGACCTTCGACCAAACGCCCGTTAATCAGCAGTTGTGTATGCATTGTTTTATCCTTCATTAAGAGAGGTGGCAGCGCAGCGCTGCCGGTTGTTAGTAAATCACTAAGCAATATGAGCACCATTTTCCCCCACCCAACCTCCCCCTTCTCAGGGGGAGGAGCAGACCGAGCTCGTAATAATCACAGTGAAAAGCTCGGCTCCCTCCCCTGCCAAGGGGAGGGTTGAGGTGGGGTCATGTATCTTTTATTTACCCGCTCCTTCGACATCTTCTGAGCTTTTCGTCAGGTAATACGCGCCTAAGATTGGGATCGCCGTCAGGCACATCACACACAGCGCAACCACATTCGTGACGGGAACATCACGCGGACGGTTAAGCTGATTTAGCAGCCACAGCGGCAACGTGCGCTCATGCCCTGCGGTGAAGGTGGTAACGATGATTTCATCAAATGACAGAGCGAATGCCAGCATTCCGCCCGCCAGCATGGCGGATGCCAAACTCGGTAGCATCACGTGACGGAAGGTTTGCCAGCCATCGGCGCCCAGATCCATTGAAGCTTCAATCAAGCTGTGCGACGTGCGGCGAAAACGGGCAATGACGTTATTGAATACAATCACCACGCAGAAAGTGGCGTGACCAATCACAATCGTCATCATCCCCGGTTCCATGTTGAGCGTTTTAAACGCCGAGAGCAGCGCAATACCCGTGACTATGCCGGGTAACGCAATCGGTAACAGGATCAGAAAGCTGATGGTCTGCTTGCCAAAAAACTCACGGCGATACAGCGCAGCAGCCGCCAAGGTGCCAAGAATGAGCGCGATAGTGGTTGCCATTGCGGCGATTTGCACCGAAAGCAATAAAGCATCCCAAACATCCTGCCGTCCCGCTGCAACCTCAAACCAGTGCAGAGTGAAGCCTTTTGGCGGGAAGCTGAACGCCGAGTCCTCGGTGTTAAAGGCGTAGGCAGCAATAATTAAAATAGGGAAGTGTAGAAACACTAACCCACCCCACGCGGCGATTTTGAGTCCCCACGGTGCAGCGTTGAGATCAGAGCGCATCGAAAGCCCCCAAACGTTTCACGATGGTTAGATAGATAGCAATCAACACAATAGGCACCAGCGTAAAGGCCGCGGCCATCGGCATATTGCCAATCGCCCCTTGCTGGGCATATACCATGCTGCCGATGAAGTAACCAGGAGGCCCCACCAGCTGCGGCACAATGAAGTCACCTAGCGTGAGCGAGAAGGTAAAAATCGATCCTGCGGCAATGCCCGGAATAGCCATAGGCAACACAATATGACGAAAGGTTTGAACCGGACGCGCACCGAGATCCGCAGAGGCTTGTAACAGCGTTGGCGGCAAACGTTCCAGCGCAGCCTGAATCGGCAAAATCATGAACGGCAGCCAGATGTAAACAAACACCATGAAGCGCCCAAGGCCTGACGTTGACAGCGTACTGCCGCCAATATCCGGGATCCCCAGCACCCACGCCAGCACTGGCTCTAATCCCATATAATGCAGGAACCATTGCGCAACGCCGTCTTTCGCTAACAGCAACGTCCACGCATACACTTTAACGATATAGCTGGCCCACATCGGCATCATAATGGCGATGTAGAAGAAGGCTTTGCTACGGCCACTGGTATAACGCGCCATGTAGTACGCGATGGGAAACGCAAGCACGCCACAGGCCAGAGAAACCAGAATCGCCATTGTTAACGTGCGCACAATGATGTCGTAATTCGATGGATTGAACAGCGCCTTGAGGTTGTCGAGCGTGAAATCCGGCGTTACCGTCATGGTGAAATCATCAAAGGTATATGCACCCTGCCATAGCAAGGTGAACAATGACCCTAGATAAATCACCCCAAACCACAGCAGCGGCGGCGTGAGTAACAGCAGTAAATAGAGCGTCGGGCGGCGATATAAAAACGTTGAGAACCGGCGCGCCGGACGGTTACGAACTTCGGTGTAGTCCATGCCCATCTCCATCTCAGCGATCTCCCGCCAGCGCCACCATCGCATTCCTTTCCCAGCACAGGCGAACCGGTTCACCGGTATTCCGCACCGGCTGTAAAAGCTGCTCCTGCGTATTGCCCTGACTCACGAACAAACGCACACCGTTGTCGATCATCACTTCATAGCGCGTTGCAGCACCTTGGTAATGGACGTCGCGTAAAACGCCCTGAACGTGGATCTCTTCTGGCTTCGCTACATCACGCGCAAAACGAATATGCTCTGGGCGGATTGAGAAGATCCCCGGCTGCCCAAGCAGAGTTTCTGCCGATGGGCCACGAATAACGTTTGAAGTACCGACGAATTCGGCAACGAAGGCCGTTTCCGGCTGCATATAAAGCTTTTGCGGCGTATCGACCTGTTCAATTCGACCTTTGCTAAATACCGCCACACGATCGGACATCGATAACGCTTCGCTTTGATCGTGGGTAACAAAAATGAAGGTGATACCCAACTGACGTTGTAGCTTTTTCAGCTCGGTTTGCATCTGCTCGCGCAGCTTGAGATCGAGCGCACCAAGCGGTTCATCCAGCAGCAAAACGCGTGGACGGTTCACCAGCGCACGCGCCAAAGCCACACGCTGACGCTGACCACCGGAGAGTTGGGAAGGTTTACGCTCGCCATACTCAGCCAGTGCAACGCTGTTAAGCGCTTCACGGGCACGGCTCATGCGCTCATTTTTAGCGACGCCTTTCACCATCAGCCCGTAGGCAATATTCTCCAGCACGCTCATGTGGGGAAATAGCGCGTAGTCCTGAAACACGGTGTTCACATCACGCTGGTAAGGCGGCAGTCCGGCGGCCTCTTGGCCTTGGATACGAATAGAGCCACTGGTTGGCTGCTCAAAGCCCGCAATCAAACGCAAGCAAGTGGTTTTTCCCGAACCTGAAGGCCCGAGCAGAGAAAAAAACTCGCCCTCTTTAATCGTCAACGAAACGCGATCGACCGCATGAACGTCGCCGTAGAGTTTGGATACATCAATTAATTCAACAGAGCCGCTCATTTTTATGTTCTCCGACAAAACTGTAAAATTTTGGTGAATGCCTCAGTAGGCGTAGCGAGCGCAGAGAGTTTGAACATGGACAGCGCGCAAGAACCGGAACGTACACGTAGTACGTGAGGATTCTGAGCACTGCCCTAGTTCAAAATATCAAGCGCAGTAGCCTAATGAGACATTCACTATCTGCCACCCATGATGGCGATATAGTCCTGCGTCCAACGGCTATACGGCACACACTGACCTTGGCTTTCGCACTTGGCCTGCGGTGTTTTCCAGAAGGCAATTTTGTCGAAGAATTTATATCCGTTCGCTTCGCAACCGTTGCCACCTAATAAGGTGCTGGCTTTACAGCCCTCAGGCACGGCTGGCAGAGAGCCAAACCATGCGGCGACGTCACCTTGAACTTTTGGCGTGAGCTGCCAGTTCATCCATTTGTAGGCGCAAGTCAGATGCTTGGCCTGTGCGTGAACCATGGTGGTGTCTGCCCAGCCCGTCGCGCCCTCTTTCGGGAATACCGCATTGATTGGCTGGCCTTCGTTTTTCAGGCCGTTAGCTTGGAATGGCCATGAGCTACCGGCAGCGACGCCTTCGTTTTTGAAGTCACTCATCTGCACGGAAGCATCGTGCCAATAGCGGTGAATCAGCGGATGTTGAGTGCGAAGTAAATCGAGGACCGCCTGATATTGGGTTTCGTTCAGCTCATACGGATCTTTGATCCCTAGCTCAGGCTTGGCGGTTTTTAAGTAGAGCGCGGCATCGGCGATATAGATTGGGCCGTCATAGGCCTGTACACGCCCTTTGTTGCTTTTACCATCCGGCAGATTTTGTGGTTCGAAGATCACACCCCACGTGTCAGGCGCTTTTGGGAATACTTTGGTGTTGTACATCAGCAGGTTTGGCCCCCACTGATATGGGGTGCCGTAAACTTCGCCTTTAACGGTATACCACGGACCGTTGACCATACGAGGGTCGAGGTTTTTCCAGTTCGGAATTAAAGCAGGATTGATCGGCTGAACGCGTTTGCCATAAATCAGGCGCAATGAGGCGTCGCCAGACGCGGTGACCAAGTCATAGCCGCCTTTAGCCATCAGGCTAACCATCTCATCGGAGGTTGCTGCCGTTTTGATATTGACCTTGCAGCCGGTGTCTTTTTCAAACTGGGTTACCCAGTCATAGTTTTTGTCGCTTTGGCCACGTTCGATATAACCTGGCCATGTAATGATATCGAGCTGCCCTTCAGCCGGGCCGAGCTTTTGCGGTAGTCCATCGGCCTGAGCAGTTGCAATCCCACCCAGTCCGCTGATACAGAGCGCCGAAAGCGCCGTGATAACTGTATTTTTCATTGCTATCCCCTGTCTGTGTAGTGCTGCTATTTAGTGCGGCAGATGGACTGCCTGCATTGTTATGTAATCACTTGATTCGTGCTTAAAACTGCGCTTTTACTTTTGCCATGATGTGGCGCACAACGCTGTAATCCTGCAAAGCATCACCGGATAAATCCTTGCCATAACCAGAGCGCTTAAGACCGCCGTGCGGCATTTCACTCACCAGCGTGAAGTGGGTATTGATCCACGTGGTTCCGTACTGAAGCTGAGCCGCTAGCTGCCACGCTCTATCGATATTTTTGGTCCAGACCGAAGACGCAAGGCCATATTCAGATTCATTCGCCCATTGCAACGCCTGCTCCAATGAATCAACTGGCGTAATACTGACGACGGGGCCAAAAACCTCACGCTGAACAATTTCATCCTGCTGCTGACAGCCTGCGAGGATCGTGGGTGGATAGAAAAAACCGGGGCCGGAATGCATTTGCGCACCGGTGATCCGTTCGATATGCGGATGACCCAGTGCCCGTTCCACAAAACTCGCCACGCGATCGCGCTGTCTAGCGCTAATTAGAGGGCCCATTTCATTTTCGCTATCGTTGCTGCGCGCATAGCGTAAAGAGCTGGCTGCGTGGCCGAGAGATTCCACCAGCGCGTCATAAATTTTGCGGTCGGCGTAAACACGGCAAGCGGCGGTACAATCCTGCCCGGCGTTATAGAAGCCGTAGCGGCGTACTCCCGCAACCACTTCATCTAAATCAGCGTCATCGCATACGATCACCGGCGCTTTGCCACCCAGTTCCAAATGCGTGCGCTTCACGTTCTTAACCGCCGCCTGCATGATTTTCTGCCCGGTCACGATGTCGCCGGTAAGGGAAACCATGCGTACCAGCGGGTGATTCACCAGATAATTCCCCACGGTTTCGCCGCGCCCATAAACGACGTTAATCACGCCCGTTGGCACGATATCGTGTAATAAAGGGATCAGCGCCAGTGTGGAAAGTGGTGTGTGTTCGGAGGGTTTGAAGACGACGGTATTGCCCGCGGCTAGCGCAGGAGCCATTTTCCATGCTGCCATCATCAAGGGGTAATTCCATGGTGCAATGGACGCCACCACGCCGATAGCATCACGGCGGATCATCGAAGTATGACCTTCCAGATATTCCCCTCCTAGCTGCCCATGCTGGCAGCGTACGGCTCCGGCGAAATAGCGAAAGGTATCAATAGCGGCGGGAATATCGTCTGAAAGAGCCTGATGATAGGGCTTGCCGCAGTTAAGAGATTCAAGTTCGGCAAACATAGTGGCGTGACGTTCAATCACATCAGCAATCGCCAGTAATACGGCAGCGCGTCGAGCCGGAATGGTGCGAGACCATGATGGGAAAGCACGCTGCGCAGACTCCACGGCGTCTGAGACCTGCTGGGCTGAAGCTTCGGCGAGCAACAACAAAACCTCACCGCTGGCCGGATTGAGCAATTGCTCTTCAGGGCCTTCTCCCGTGACCAGCAGACCATCAATGAATTGCTGTGTGTTAAGTCCTTGCGTCGCGCTGCTCATGCTGCGTTCCTCTAGGGCAAAAAGTGACATTATTAAAATGTCATTTATTTGTAATTAAAATGTAAATTAATTCATTTTAGCCTAGAGCAGCCGCTAGCCAGCGGCAAATACGAAATTATGAACGCTGCATTCGATTATTTAGATACCTGATGTTTTATAGGGATATAGAGATGTTATAGCTTGCGAGCCCCGCTATTCTCGCGGGCAATTTGCAGAAACGGGGTGACGAGCTCCGGTCTTGCGCTGCCGCGCCGCCACGCTAATCCCACATCCAGCGGCTCTGGAGTATCGACTAGCGTGCGGGCTTCAATCATATTTCCCTCAAGTGACCACGGGCGATAGGCCATATCAGGAAGCAAAGCAACACCAATTCCCGCCGCAACCAAGCTGCGAACGGCCTCGGTGGATGCGGTGCGCATAGCAATGGTCGGCGTAAGTTTCGCTTTCTCCCAAATGCGGCGTAGATGACTGCCCATCTCATCGGTGTTGAGCTGAATGAGTGGTTCTTTCACTACGTCGGCCAGACGAATGCTGTCGTTTTCCAGCAACGGATGCAGCGGCGGGAGCCATAAACGATACGGCGAGTGCATCAGCACTTCGGTTTGCAGCGCATCTCGGTCTTCGAGGTTCGATAAAATAAGCACCCCGATATCAATCTCGCCGTTGACCAATAAGTGTTCGATATAGGGGCGTTCATCTTCAACCAGTTGGGTGGTGACATTAGGATAAGCCGCACGAAAACGAGTCAGCATATCCACCAGAAAGTAGCCGGCGACAAGGCTGGTTACGCCAATTTTTAGCGTTCCGCTAAGGTTCTCGCAGCCCAACTCCAGGCTGCGCTTGGCATTTTCAACCGTGGCGAGAATCAAATATGACTGGCGTAGAAACTGATGTCCTTGGTGGGTGAGTTCCATTCCCTTCGCGTGGCGCTTAAATAATACGGCGCCAATCTCCTGTTCCAGCAACTGGATAGCCTGCGTTAGCGAGGACTGAGAAACAAAAACCGTCTGCGCAGCCGCAGAAATCGAGCCGGTTTCGGCAACGGCAATAAAATGGCGAAGCTGGCGTAAGGTCATCATGGGGAGATCATCCGTTTGGGTACTGATGATCAAAGTGTAGACAGGAAAAGCATCTCGTTCGGTTTTATGTCAAAAGTATGACGGCGTTCGGATTTTCCGAATTCATATTTCTACTTGGGGGGAAACTACGGTGGATGGGGAATATTAAGATTGCGGAGTGCTAAATAGACGAAAGCCCTGAGTCATTGCTGACTCAGGGCTTCTGAATGTGGCGGAACGGACGGGGCTCGAACCCGCGACCCCCTGCGTGACAGGCAGGTATTCTAACCAACTGAACTACCGCTCCGCGTTGTTCCTTGTGGGAACGATGCGGATAATACGGATACCGCTCTGAGTCGTCAACTGTTTTTCTAACAAAGAATTTCAACTGAGCGCTTTTTCATCTTTTTGGCTATTTTTCAACAAATTCCGCGCAAAAAACTACTCAGCTTCAGGACGCCATAAACAGCTGCCGCCTTTCTTTTGCACTAAATCAAGCCGATGTTCATGCTCAGCTAATTCATCCGCATTGGCTCTCACCACTTTTAACGCATGCGCTTTACGAATTATCTTTTGAACTTCGCCTGTAGGCCTCGCTTTCTCGCCTTCGCTTTCCATGGAGAATGTGAGCGACGTTTGCCCACCCGTCATCGTTAAATAGACGTCGGCCAGTATTTGGGAGTCAAGTAATGCGCCGTGCAGTGTTCGCTTGGTGTTATCTATTTCGTAGCGATTGCATAAGGCATCCAAACTGTTGCGCTTGCCGGGGAACAAGCGGCGCGCCATCACTAAGCTATCGGTGATCTTACAGAAGGTTTCCGTCTTCGGAATATCGCGATTGAGCTTACGGAACTCATAGTCCATAAACCCGATATCAAACGGTGCATTATGAATAACAAGCTCAGCACCGCGGATGAACTCCAGAAACTCGTCGGCGATATCAGCGAAAGTCGGTTTATCCAACAGGAAATCGTCGCTGATACCGTGAACACCATAAGCCTCTGGATCGACTAAGCGATCGGGCTTGATGTAAACATGGAAGTTACGCCCCGTTAAACGACGGTTGATGACCTCAACCGCACCAATTTCAATGATTCTATGTCCTTCGTAGTGAACCCCCAGCTTATTCATACCGGTGGTTTCTGTATCGAGGACGATCTGTCGAGTTATTCCTGTGCTCATAATGTCACTTTATGTCAGACTTAGGGTTTTGACTGCGGAGTAGTCTACCAGAGATGCTAAAACAGGTTGAGATTTTCACCGATGGTTCTTGCCTAGGAAACCCCGGCCCCGGTGGCTACGGTGCCATATTGCGCTACAAGCAACACGAAAAGACCCTAAGCGCGGGGTATTACCTAACCACCAACAACCGCATGGAGTTGATGGCGGCCATCGTGGCACTGGAAACGCTGAAGGATCCCTGCGAAGTAGTATTGTGCAGCGATAGCCAATACGTTCGCCAAGGCATCACACAGTGGATCCATAACTGGAAAAAACGTGGCTGGAAAACAACGGATAAAAAACCGGTCAAAAATGTCGATTTATGGCAACGCCTCGACCTCGCGATTCAATCACATAAAATTGAATGGGTGTGGATCAAGGGCCATGCCGGTCATGTGGAGAACGAGCGCTGCGATGAATTAGCACGTACAGCCGCAGGCTCGCCCGACAGAGATGACACCGGCTACCAGCCTGACAACAAATAAAGCGAGATGTTAGACAATCGTTAGTCAGATCGCTTGCGGAAGCTCTTCGTCGCCCCGACTGTTCCGCGCCAGCTCGCACGCTGGCTTCTCTCGCGAAGGGCGGTCGGCGTGAGAGGAACGGTTCTTTTACGCGCCACAATAATACTTAAGCAGCCCAATACGGGTAAATGTTTGCCTAGGAATAAACCACCGCGACGATTCCACGGTAAAATTTGGCTGCGATTCTCATACAAAACTTCATAGTTTAGGAGTTGCAGCCAGTCTTGCATTCGCATCATGCTAAACATTCGGCTGCTATAAGGCAGCCGGTTACGCAGTTTGGGAACAAGCTTACCTAAGCCAATCAGGCTGGTTGGATTAAATCCAGTTAAGATAAGCCAACCGTCATCCACGAGCACGCGATCAACCTCACGTAAGATTCGGTGAGGATCGCTGGCGAAACTTAACGTATGCGCAAGCAAGCATGCATCGACGGATTTGGCGGCAAAGGGCAAACAGCATGGGTCGGCAATCACCTGTAGATTATCGCCTTTCACGCCCACGCTAACCTTATGGGAAATACCGCATTTTTCGGTAGAGAGCTGAGAGCTCAACGTGCCGATTTTAAGAAGATGATAACCAAATAGCTTCGGCCACCATGGCGCAAGCTGCTGCTCTAATGCGGCACGGTAATACTCTCCCCAAGGGATCTCACTCCACGACAACGGAGGAGAAATCATTCGTGTTATCTGTGCTGGTTTCATCCGTTCACCTATACAGGGGCAATACCCCAATGGAGAGCTATCGATTATGAATCTTATCAGTATCCCTGCAATGCAAGATAACTACATTTGGCTGCTCGCCAACGATCAGCAAGAATGTTTGATCGTCGATCCCGGTGTTGCGGCTCCCGCTTTACACTACCTGACGGAAAATAAGCTTACTCCTAAAGCCATCCTACTCACGCATCATCATAATGACCACGTAGGCGGCGTGGGAGAGCTTTTGCAGCACTATCTGGATATTCCCGTATATGGGCCGCAAGAAACGGCCAATAAAGGCTGCACGCAGCAAGTTCGTGGACACGATGAAATTACCGTATTAGGTATGACTTTCAGCGTGTTGGATGTTCCAGGGCATACTCTCGGACATATTGCTTACTATGCTACCCCCTACCTATTTTGTGGAGACACCTTATTTTCAGCGGGTTGCGGACGTATTTTTGAAGGTACGCCTGAGCAAATGTATGCCTCTTTACAGCTCATTGCGCAACTTCCTGATAACACCTTAATTTGTTGCGCTCATGAATATACTGAGTCAAATCTTAGGTTTGCAAGATACGTTTTACCAGAAAACAAAGAGATTGAAACATATCAGAAACAAGTTCACGAGTTACGGTTAAAACATCAACCTAGCGTGCCTTCTTTACTCAAAATAGAGAAGGAAATTAATCCTTTTTTACGTTGTTATGATAATGATTTACAACGAAATTTAGGATTCGAAAATCAACCAAATAAGACTTGGCAAGTTTTTGCCCGCCTACGCGACATGAAAGACAGCTTCTAAAGCTTTTTGTTGTGTTTTGAGGCTAGGCAAAGTATTATTGCTCGTCTTTTAATCACCAGTAGACACACACATGAAGGCTAAAGCAATTATCTTTGCCTCTATGTTGCTGGCCGGGTGCCAAGGCGTAAACCATCACGCTAATGAGCCCAAACAGTATGCACAGAGTTTGTCTTCAGTCAGTCGAAGTGAAGCAGGACAGCCCTCAAAGGACGCTCGAGCGACCTCCGCGCGATGGCTCAACGATAGTAGTAGTGACATTGCGCAGAAAGATTTGTGGGGCTTCATTAGTGACGATCTGAAGATGAAGGTTCCGGACAATAGCCGGATCCGCGAACAAAAAAATAAGTTTTTAAAAAATAAGAGCTATCTCCACGATGTAACATTACGGGCAGAGCCGTATATGTACTGGATAGTCGAGCAGATTAAGCAACGTAAAATGCCGATGGAACTGGTACTACTACCCATAGTGGAGAGCGCTTTTAACCCACACGCAACGTCATCCGCTAACGCCGCAGGGCTTTGGCAGATAGTTCCTCAGACGGGGCGCAATTACGGGTTGAAACAGAACCAGTGGTATGACGGTCGACGTGATGTTGCCGCCTCTACCACCGCCGCATTGGATATGATGCAGCGAATGAACCGCATGTTTGGCGGTGACTGGTTATTGACGGTGGCTGCATTCAATAGCGGTGAAGGCCGTGTGATGCAGGCAGTCAAAGCGAATAAGCGTAAAGGTTTGCCGACTGATTTTTGGTCTTTGTCATTGCCACGCGAAACATCTATCTATGTTCCGAAGATGCTAGCACTGAGCGATCTGATCAAAAATAATAAACGTTATGGCATTAAACTGCCGCAGTCTAACGACCAACGTGCTCTGGCAAAAGTTGATGTAGGGCAACAGATTCAGTTGACTCAGGCCGCAGAAATGGCGGGCATGTCTCTGACGAAGATTAAGGCATTTAATCCTGGTTACAAAAAGAATGTAACCGCACCAAATGGCCCGCACTACATCATGGTGCCAAAAGCACATGTTGAGCAGTTTAAAGATTCACTGGCCGAAGGCGAGATTGCAGCAATCCAGCCCAGTGCACAGTTAGCATCAACGAACACCTCGTCTAAAGCGAAAGTTTCAGGCTATAAAGTTCGTTCGGGCGATACGATCTCTGCAATTGCTAAGCGTTTAAATATCAGTCAGAAAGAGTTGTTGAGCATGAATAATCTGCGCAGCAACAGCAAACTGAAAGCCGGTCAGACATTGCAGGTTGCGGATAACGCCAGCACGTCGATCGCTGATAACAGCAGCATTACTTACAAGGTACGTAAAGGCGATTCACTGGCCAGCATTGCAAAACGTCATGGTGTAAACATCAATGATGTGATGCGTTGGAACAGCGTCATTACGAAAGCGAGTCAAATCCAGCCGGGCGATATGCTAACGCTGTATGTAAGAGACTCAGCTAACTCCAATAGCTAATGTTAGCAAGTTAGAATCAGTTAAACGCAAAAAGCGCCGAAAGGCGCTTTTTTTATAGCTGGATTTTAACTCAACGATTTAATCAGGTTTGAAATCGACCAATAACGGGTTATGGTCAGATGCCTGTGTAACTAACACCGATGCCTCAACAACACCAAGACCACGATAGAAAACAAAATCTAATGGTCGTCCAAAGGCCGTGCGACGACGATCGTTGGTAAAGTTGACCTCCTGTAGCTCCATCCCACTTGCAAATCTCTGTAGCGCATTAATGCGCTGTTTGCTCCAAGCGTTAAAATCACCAGCCATGATCACTGGGCCTTTATGTAGAGCTATCTGTTCGCCAATCGGATCGAGCTGTTTGCTATATACGTCCACACCCAAGCTAAAATTTACAGCATGGATGTTCACGACCATTAATAACCGTCCGTCAAACAACGGATAAACAGTGACTAGCGCAGATTTCGACAATCGAATTAACGGTTCTTTTTCCCGTAGAGGGCAGCAATAAACCGGGTGTGCGGCAGCCAAAGTCATCACGCCAGAAGGGTGCTGCGGGAACGAGAACGCAGGAACTTGATCGGCGGTAAGATAATTGCTTGTCGCAAATTTGACTAATTCAGGCGTGGTCTGCGCCTCTTGCAAAAGAACAAGCTGCGAGCTTCGACCATATTCCTTTAATACTGACAGCCAGTCTGAACGCTGCTGCTTAAAAATATTCCACACCATAATGCGTAGAACATTATCTGTTGGAAGAGATTGAGTAACGGGCAATGTTTGCCCCAGCTCATTCATTGCGCCGGGGAATACTCGCTCAGCAGGAAGACCCGCCACATACCTCATGGCATAATTTTTTTTCCGCACTTTCGCCGCCTGTTAGTGAAAACACATTCAATCATTTCAACAATCGTTCGAGAATTATACGCCTTCCACAACGACATCAAAAATAATCTAAAACACTTAACTTGTTATAGGGACTAATACTAGGAAAAACAACTGTAGTAGGAGAAATGGCGAGTAAAGCTAGGTAAGTTAGGCATGAATTAGCGCTGATTTGGCGTTACCAAAACGCAAATACAAAAAAGCCTGCTATTGCTAGCAGGCTTTTTGCAAATAAGTGGCGGAACGGACGGGGCTCGAACCCGCGACCCCCTGCGTGACAGGCA
>NZ_JAVXIQ010000010.1:0-137838 GCF_036648275.1 Hafnia sp.
TCACGATATTTTCAATCAGCGCCACGCAGCGGTAATCCTCTACCACATAGGCTTCGTTGACCGATTCAAGGTTTTCGATACGGTCACGTTTTGGATTATCAATCACCGAGCGGCGGCGGGTGTCTTCTTGCCAGTAGATAGACAGGTTATCCAGTCGGGTGATCATCAACGCATTCGGCGGGAAGTATGGCGCACGTACCGCTTGCAGTCCGCCCATGCGTTTCTGGCTAATGATCATATCCGCGGCTAGCGCTTCACTGTTTTCCTGCTCTTTGTTGACCAGCGGGAAATACTTGTCAGCAAGTAGAGCACGGCCACAAATCACCACCAGACCATCATCATCCTGATAAACCGGATCGATAATCTCATCAACGGCGTTCATCACCAGCGCGTCAAGGTTGGCATAGGTGCCACCTTTACCCACATTAATGACGTCCTTCACGCTGCCATCTTCGTCCGTCACGCCTGCCATGACGTGCGCCGGTGCGTCTTTGCGGATCTTTTCCAGCCAACCCACGTTCACATCCTGCAGCATGGTGTTTTCCGCACGATTAGAGGTTTTTTCGCGCTTCAAGCCGTTAAACCCGATCATGATGCGGTCCAGTGCCTGACGCTTGATAATGGCGTTACGGATACGCAGCTGGAAGTCTTGGAACTTGGCCCACATATCCAATTTGGCGTAAGTCAGCGCGGTGTCGAAATTGGTCTGCTCACACTTGTACTCAATATCACTGAACGCCGTCGGGTCGGTGGGTTCGCGCTCTTTGTCTGCGGTATTGGTGGTGCCTGCAATGGTGGTCCCGACGCCCAGACCGAGCAGCTGGCCCGATTGTTCCGGCACAGGGACAACATTGACCAAGGTCAGGAAAGCGGCGGACTGCTGGATCTCATCTTCCAGCGTCTGGTTCACCGTCGGCTCTACGGTGAACTTGGCGGACAGGTCGTCCATTGCCACACCGTTGAGTTCCGCCAATCGGCTTAGAAAGGCGTTAAAAGCAAAGCGGGTATTCTTTTTCATGCAGATGTTGCTCCGTTAGCAGTTAGTTTGTTCTGACGCGGAATGACTGCCACCGGCAGAGAATGGACGGCGATTTTGATTGCCGTCTTCGTTACTCAGGCGCGTGGTCAGGTCGTCCAACTTCTGGCCGTACTCCGCCAGCCGTTCTTCCAGCTCGCCCACTTTGGCAACCTCTGCGGATAAAGTGGCGACCTGCTCCGCCGTTCCCTGCGTTTCCTTCGCGCACAGCTCTACCGCCTTATGCACGTTGTTAAAGCGGGCTTCGTCGCTCACCTGCTTTTTACTAAAGATGTCCATAACGCGGTTGAAGATGTTGGGCTTCGATTCCCCCACCTCTTCGAACTCAATCACGGTTTCTTCTGCCACGGTGAACAGGTTGTGCGGGTTGGCTTTACGCTGGGCTAGCGTGCTTTCACCGCTGGCGCTAAAGCTCAGACGCTGGGTGCCAAGACTGGCGGGATCGTCAGTGACGGCAAGGCCGACCAAGTAAGCAAAGCCAAAGTCTGAAAACTCGGGATCAACCTCCATCGAGGTATAAACCTTTTGGCTTTTCTTATTGAGTGCGACCAGCTCCGGCGTGGGTTCGATTTCGGCATACAGCGCCATGCGTCCAGCCAGCGCACCGTCTTCAATCTCTTCGGCAAAAAGTCCGGTGACATCGCCATAACGGCCAAATGAACCATCGGGGGAATAGGATTTGATGTGCTCAACGTTAACCCGTGCGCCATAGACCTCTGGGTCATAGTTTTCCGCCATCTGGGTCAGCCATTCGCGCTGGATTTTGCGGCCGTCAGTGGTTGCCCCCTCCACCCCGACACGAAAACGCTTTGATTTTGTTGCCATCTGTCAGGCTCCATTCTTGTGAACGTATTAGAGCCACTATGTTTGCGGTGATGGGGGTATGGAGACAACGCGGGGGAATTGTGGGGACGCTGGCACAATCAGCGGCAGCGGTGCAGGCGTGATTGGGTCGGTAATCTGGCCGCATGAATACAACAACGGTAAAAACTGACCTCGATCCCCGCCGTCAGGCTATGTTCCTGTACTTTCAGGGGTTACGCATCGCCCGCATTGCTGAAATGCTGGGAGAGAAGCCTGCAACCGTACACAGTTGGAAAAAGCGTGACAAGTGGGGCGACATTGGACCACTGGATCAGATGCAGCTGACTACCGCCGCACGCTATTGCCAGCTCGTTATGAAGGAGCAGAAAGAAGGAAAAGACTTTAAAGAAATTGACCTGCTGGCGCGCCAGTCCGAGCGCCACGCCCGCATTGGTAAATTTAACAACGGCGGTAATGAAGCCGATCTGAATCCCAAAATCCGTAGCCGAAATAGCGGCGAGCGCAAGCAACCTGAAAAGAACGCGTTCACTGATGAGCAGTTGGAAAAGCTGCAGCAAATATTCCATGAAACGCTGTTTGATTACCAAAAGCACTGGTATCGAGCAGGTATCGATCCCGATATTCGTATTCGTAACCTGCTCAAATCGCGCCAGATTGGAGCCACCTACTATTTTGCCCGTGAAGCGTTACTGGATGCGCTGACCACGGGCCGCAATCAGATTTTCTTGTCCGCCAGTAAAGCGCAGGCGCACGTATTTAAACAATACATTATCGAATTTGCCCAAGAAGTGGACGTGGAATTGAAAGGCGATCCCATGACGCTGGGCAATGGGGCCTGCCTGTATTTTCTCGGCACTAACGCCCGCACCGCGCAGAGCTACCACGGCAATCTGTATCTGGATGAGTATTTTTGGATACCGAAATTCCAAGAGCTACGCAAAGTGGCATCGGGCATGGCGTTGCATAAGAAATGGCGTCAGACCTATTTTTCTACCCCTTCCAGCCTCACCCACAGCGCCTACCCGTTTTGGTCGGGTGCCTTGTATAACCGTGGGCGCGCAAAAGCAGACCGCGTAGACATTGACCTAACCCACAACCATCTGGCGCGCGGCGTTCTCTGCCCTGATGGGCAATATCGTCAGATTGTCACCGTAGAAGATGCGGTAAACGGCGGTTGTAACCTGTTCGACCTCGACCAGCTGCGCCTTGAATACAGCCCGCCAGAATATCAAAACCTGTTGATGTGCGACTTTATCGACGATCTGGCCTCGGTGTTTCCGCTGGCCGATCTGCAGGCGTGCATGGTGGACAGTTGGGAAGTGTGGGACGACGTACAGCCGCTGGCGATCCGGCCCTTCGGTTATAACCCCGTATGGATCGGCTATGACCCCGCCAAAGGGACGGCCAACGGTGATAGCGCCGGTTGCGTTGTCGTGGCTCCGCCACCTGTTGCCGGTGGCAAGTTCCGCATTCTGGAGCGTTTCCAATGGCGCGGCATGGACTTCCGTGCACAAGCTGAATCTATCCGCCAACTGACTGATATCTATAACGTGACCTATATCGGCATTGACTCCACCGGCATCGGTCACGGGGTCTATGAAAACGTGAAAGCCTTCTTCCCTGCCGCGCGGGAGTTTGTTTACAACCCGAATGTAAAAAATGAACTGGTCCTGAAAGCCTACGACGTGATAAGCCACCGCCGTCTGGAATTCGACGCTGGACACACCGACATAGCCCAATCGTTTATGGCGATCCGTAAATCCGTCACCGCCAGTGGCAACCGCCCGACCTATGAAGCAAGTCGCAGTGAAGAAGCCAGCCACGCCGATCTGGCGTGGGCCACCATGCACGCCTTACACCATGAACCGCTGGAAGGCATGACCGCCACTAACACCAATATTGTGGAGATTTTCTAACTCATGAGCCGTAAGCATAAAATCAAAACCCAGCCAGTGGTCACCGCCACCCAGCAAGCACCGGCAGCAGAAGCCTTCACCTTTGGCGACCCGATCCCTGTACTGGACCGCCGAGAATTATTGGATTATCTGGAATGCTCCCGCGTCGAACAATGGTATGAACCGCCGATTAGTCTGGATGGGCTAGCACGTACGTTCCGCGCAGCAACACATCACAGCTCGGCCATTTACGTAAAACGCAATATTCTGACCAGCACCTTCATTCCGCATAAGCTACTTAGCCAGCAGGCATTCAGCCGCTTTGCGCTGGATTATCTGGTGTTCGGCAATGCCTATCTGGAAAAGCGGAAAAATCGACTTGGTGACACGCTTTCGCTAGAGCCTACGCTGGCAAAATACATGCGCCGAGGTGTCGATCTCGATACTTACTGGTTTGCCCAATATGGCTTTAACACCCAGCCGTACTCGTTTGAAACCGGCTCAGTATTTCATCTGTTCGAACCCGACCTAAACCAAGAAATTTATGGACTACCCGAATATCTGGCAGCTATCCCGTCGGCGCTGCTCAATGAGTCCGCCACCCTATTCCGCCGCAAGTATTACCTGAACGGAAGCCATGCAGGCTTCATCATGTATATGAGCGACCCCGCACAAAACCAGTCTGATGTGGACAATATCCGTACCGCATTAAAGCAGTCGAAAGGACCCGGCAATTTCCGTAATTTGTTTATGTATTCGCCCAGCGGGAAAAAAGACGGCATTCAGATCATCCCACTCAGTGAAGTGGCCGCAAAAGATGAATTCCTAAACATCAAGAACGTCAGCCGTGACGACATGCTGGCCGCTCACCGCGTTCCACCGCAAATGATGGGGATAATGCCTAATAACGTAGGAGGATTTGGGGATGTTGGTAAAGCCAGTAAAGTATTTGTGCGCAATGAACTGATGCCACTGCAGCGGCAAATGCTAGAGCTAAACACATGGGTAGGGGAAGAAGTGATCCGCTTTGAAGCTTATGCCTTAAATATTCAGGAATAAAATAGAAAAAAGGCGCCCATCTGGGGCGCCTTTTCATTCTGATAAAGTATCAGCAAAGAGCATACAGGCTATCAAATCCAACAGAATGCACCTTCTTTGATGCTATCTCATTACTACGACGTTGAATCACTTTTGCAATACTTTTCAAAATTGAAGGGGATGCGTTCCGAATTTTTACTTGACTCAAAACCTTGGTAATACCGAACTTAACAACCAGTACACCAAAAATCTCATCAGAGTATGACTCGGAAATTGAATAAACTCCGCTTAAATCTAAATCGACAGAGTCCCCATCATTTATAAAAACTTCAATCTTGTGCCGTTGGTGGATAGCCTGATTGCGCGAAGCCAGGTCACCCTCGGGCAACTTGTATGCGATTTTATTCATTACTCTCCTCCTAACGCCCGCAGGATTTCCATAAGCTGAGGGTCATTCTCTTCGTTATCTTTATCAGCTGCCAGTTCATGAATCTTAAAGCGGCACGAAATAGCTACACCCTGCCACTCGTTACGTAATTCAGTGTAGCTCACTTCATCACCAGTTGCCTCTAAGCATACATTTCCTGTAGCCAGTTGCAATTCCCCATTATAAGTTTTTACCAATTTCATCAAGTGATACAATCCAAGCCCTTGATGATTATTGTCTTTTTCTTTTACCGCAACACCGTTACCAAACATATTTCCCCCGATGAAGTCTTGGGGGAGCTGCTGCGCCCAATCGTCCTGTAAGTCAGCGTGCTTAGAGGAATGCCCTTCCTGAATACACCATTCGATCGCATTCTGATGCGTTTCAATATTGGGTATACCTGCACGCCGCAATTCCCTTAGAAATCCGAATCCACAATCAGCCAAAGAGAACTCTAAAAAATGCTCTCTTTTTTGCGTATAGGGCACTGCATACCGCTGTGCAAAAGAGAAGCCAGTCGATTTGCCATGCGACCATACGTTGTCGTGAAGTTCACCGATAACATGCGTAAGATCCGTAAGTCCTTTAGGGTACTCAGTTGGGCCACGATCAGGGAACGTTAATTTCCTCACGCAACTGTTGATGCTGCTAGTTGCAATATCAACAGCTTCTACGTTTGTTAACGCAGTGACAAGGCTATAATTTCGTCCGACGTTAACACGCTCTTGCTGGTATTGGTCTTCCCCCCAAAGCGCCCCCTGCAGATTTATAGCGCGCATATAATCAGGAGAAGGTAACGTGCAATCATCTTCTGTAATTTTATGGTGATTCACATACGCAGCTAAAACCGTTATGAAACCGGGATGGCAATGATTATTCGGCAAATGCAGCATGTTAGTTTCTTTTTGATGGAAAGCAGCTGTATGCAAAATACCATCCTTTAATCCTAATCCCATTCGCTGAGCCTTTTTTGATCATTTTTGCTCATGATATAACTTAGGCGTTTACAGGGCAAAGCTAAACCGTAGATATTGTCGGAGACGGCAGCTGATTTTCATCATTTCTACCGGTTGCGCGCTCTCGTATCCCCGCCACGCCTGCCCGCTTGATCTATGGCTTTTCATGCAATTGCATGAACTCTGCCAGCCCGCACCAGCAATGGAGCCTGCAGACGTTTTAGATCCATTTTCGCTCATGCAGATCCATGCAGGTAAATGCGTTATTGTATTTTTCTATCTTGTAAAAAATCTTGGTAAGCTTTTAGAATAAGGTGTTGAACATCTGCAGAAAGACGAACTTTATATTCTTTGGTTGTTGAATAGATAACAAGTTCAGGAACTCCTATATTCCCATCCTCGAATTTTTCCTCTACCAAGGTGAAAAAAGCCCAATTATGCGGAATGTTAAAGCGGAAAAGGAATGAATGGTTTTGACCTCTATCTGACAGAACTACCCTTTCACGTCTTACGTTTATGTTAATCAGATCCATATCAAATTCATGTGCTTTATTCGTTGAAAAACGCATAAACACCCCCTGAATTTCACACCTAACATTATTAACATTGACAACTTTAGCTTCTATTATTTTGATTTCAGTTCCGAACTCATAGAGGCTTTGTGCTGGGGCACGTTTAACGGTAGTGCTTATCTGTTCTGTATTTTCTCTACGGGCCTTCATAGCTAAGAAGAGGGAAACAACGACGGCCAAAATAGTACCAAAAGCAGAAAACCACGAGCCAAGCATTGATAGAAAAGGGATTGTGATATCCTTAAACTCAGGTACATCAACTATGCCAAACCTAACGTATCCCAACAAACATCCGGCAGCAAACGCTGCAATAATAGCTACTAACCAGATAATGATCTTCAAACTAATTTCCTACCTTTATTTTTTATAACTAAATATTTTTCTGACATCATATACATTAAGGACCGCTATATGCAGTCCTTATTTTCAGTAAGTTACCATGCGGCACGGTTAAATTGGTGATAAGTGTGCAGCCCGTTTTTGTCCTCTTCGAAAATCGCCCATCCTAATTTATATTGTCGAATGTAACCATTAACAATCGCAGGACTCACATCCTCATAATCCAAGTTTCGTGCAGCATTCAGGATTGATTTAATTTTTACTACTCTGCGCCCATTACTTTGGTGCTCGATAACAGAGTTAAAAATCATCTCAATACGGTCTAGATGTCTCGGCATAAATTCCCCACTAATTCACCGGCACCCAGCTGTCATCCTCCCAAATTTCTTGGATTATCGACTGGATAGATTGATATTCTGTTTCGTCTTTGGTGCCCGTCACCTGCAGCAATGTGCTGCTACTGCTGGCAACACGAAAACGCGCATTTGGGAATTGCGGACTAATTTTCTTTTGTAGTTCATTAGCAAGCGCGGCCATAACAGGCTGCGACACCTTAGCCTGTTTATCAAAAAGGACCTCTACTCTCATGCTCCCCCCTCGATTTATTGCATAGCATATTTGAATTTACTGGTACGACACTGGCGCTCTTCGGCGTTCTTCATCGTCATAATTATCCAGCTTGTCGATCAGCTGCGTGGTCAGTTCATTAATCCAGACCAGTGCCAGTTCTTTATCATCCCCACTACATACGTCCATCGACACAACCCGTGCGATGAGTTGGATACGCTGCAATGCGAGAGACTCCGTGAGAAGATCAGACACAATTCCTCCCTCTTCACTATTTACTGTGTATTTATACAGTATATCAATAGATTTTAAACGGGAAGAAGTTTTTGACCAAAATATGATACCGATTAAGAGTTACCGTAAATAATCCCCATCTGTTCACGGGGATTTAACGAATAGACAACGTAATAGCCTGTTAGATAACCGCTTTATCTTCGGCTACATACTATTAGCTTTTGAATTTTGCTCAGATTAATACGTGCTTTCTCTAACCTTTCTTTATCAGCAACACTTTGACTCTGTTCTGCTTGTTCCCTGACATAATCGGCCAAATAGCGTTTAAGACATTTTTGTTGATGGCGCATATTAGCGACATTGCCGCGCTGGTCGATCATCTCAGCAATCTTGAGAGTTTGCCGTTTATCTTTCGCCTTGCGCTGAAAAATTGCCCCCGTACTATCTCCTCGATAGATTGCATCCCCCACCTGAACGGTGTGGCCTGATGCCATGCGCCATGCTTCTGTTTGTGTCAGTTCTATGCCGTAAATCGCCATATCCTCTGTAATTCTTCCCATGGCATCACCTGCAGCGGCCAATGCAGCCGCTCTTTTTTTCATACGGCGTTGAATAGTTGCGGCGGATTTACGGTGCGCCTCTTCCAAGTCAGGGCTATCCGTAAAGCCTTCACGCTGATTTTTCGGTTTAATTCGACCTTCGGCCCTAATTCTGCGCAACATCTGCCGCCGTTCTTTCGGGGTAATGTTGTCAAAATCCAGCGTTATCGGTTCTGTTATGTCCGGTGTCGGGTCTAGCGATCCAGATCCTCCCGTACAGTTATTGACAGAACTCCGAGAGGGCGCAGGAGCGCCCAAAAGGTCAACGGCCAAATCAAGGGCACGCTTCGGCACAATCTTCCACTGCACCGTGCGGGTAATAATTGGGATGTCCATGCCAACAGAAGGAGAGAAAACACCTTTAATGCGTGTCGTTTCTTCGCCGTACTCGTTCAAATCCTCAGCCTGTTCGTAATAAGTACGCACCACCAGATCGTCACGGCGAACAAATGGACCACCCTGCGCGTTGATATATCCCGCCCAGTCGCCCACATCAGCCGCATCATGCACAGCCGCAAACTCAACGCTTAGACCAAGCGCAGTTTCAGAATCAGCCATGCGACGCAGTTCACGATAAACCGATACCGGCGCACCACCGATAAACTGAAACTGACGGATACGCCAACGTGTAGCCCAAGCCGATACGGCGGGGGCCATTTCTTTTAACGGCTGTTTGGTTTCGTCGTCCAGCTCATCGTCTAGCGCGAAACCATCAATGTTTTTACTGATGTATTTCGCCACATAACCGGTAGCACTGCCTTTATTAGGGTCGATGGCTTCCGCATGAAAACGGGCTTTTCTGGCTTTATCGCTGTTCAGTTCTTTGCTGTCTTCTTTAAGGGCATAATCACGCAAAATCTCACGCACGCGATCCACGTTTTCTGGCTCCATAAACATCAACATGTGCCAGTGTGGGGTCCCATCATGATGGGGTTCGGCAACGCGAATGCCGAAAATCCGCAAGTCTTCACGATGCAACTTGGCTCGTACACGTTCCCATACGCTACGTAGATAACGCTGCGTATCGGCAGGGCTTGAGCCATCCCACTTACTATTGCTGTAACCGGCCTTGGTGGTAGCGTGATACTTAGACGGCGCTGTCAGGGTGTAAAACTCCCCGATATAACCGAGTTGATTGCAGATGTTTTCAAAACCACGGATACGCGTCATAAGCTCACAGCGTTGCACCGCAGGGTTAGACACACTCGCATCATATTTGTCGATCAGGCTGATGCGGTTGCCTACTTCATCTTCTAACTCCATACCCTTCAAAAACTCTCGGGTACGGCGCTTCTGCTCGCGCCATTCACCAATCGTGGTACGGCTAGCATAAGGACTGCCCTTCTTACTGACGTTACGCAGTGCGATCTGCAGGTGTTCACACCATTCATTCGCCTTACGCCGCAAGTGACTACGCCACCATGTCGGTGACGTCATTTTGTAAATGGCTGTACTGGCTTCTGCTTCAATGAACACTTTATTATTGATGCGATCCCACAGCGGTGGTGTTCGTCCCAACTGAAAAGTGATCGCCGCTGCACGTTGATACATCGCCCAACCCAGACGCAGATCACTGGCCTCTGGCATTTGGTCACTAATAAATCCCAGCTCAAGCCGCATATAAGTAGCCGTGTCTTCCGCCAGCAATTCAACATCTGCGCGGGACATATCAGGGAGTTTATTAAAACGGCCAAACAGGGAGGCATTCCCCTCCATCATTTTTGGCAGGCGGTAGCGCTTAGTGACTAATTCAAGGCGTGGCAATGTGCGCTTAACAAATGAATTGATTAAGTACGCATTGGCTCGCTGAATTCCGTGCAGGCGTTCAAGATTATCAACACGGCGGGAAATATCCCTGCGCACGCAACTGGCCTGCTTCTCCAGTTTTTTATGCGCATGTGACAACGCCGCGATCAGGCGATCACGGCGGTTAGCTTCTTCAATAGCAAGTTCGTAGGCTTCGCTTTGGCTCAGCGGCTTATTTCTAAGCCGCTGGTAAAACTCGTAATACGGTGACTCAATGGCTGGACGTGGTGCGTTCCACGGGTAAGGCCATTCAACTGCATCTTTCATTCAGATTCACCAAAGCAGACAGCAACACGGTGCATAAGTTGCCGCCGCATTTCTTCTGGTGTTGTTGGTTCGCTTGGCTGTCCGAATGCAGAAAAAAAATCATCAATTTCACTCATCACCAAAAACTTCGCATTGGATTGTTGCGGTGCTAAAGGCGCTATGGTGAATAATTCTTTTATTAATGAATCGCGCCATACCCAACTAGATTTATTTGGCTTAGTCAGAAATAGAGGTACCAAACCCGACGCATTTTCTGACGCCCATGCGTAAGGTTTAGATAGCGCTGATACTTCCCCCTTTGCTGCTGACTCAAGACAAACACAAGCAGACTCTAGGAAATAAATGGCACGTTCCATCTCCTCACAATATTTTTCATTTCCAGATTCACCAATAACTGAATTGATGCGCTGAATAGAACTTTCTATATCTAGTCCAGTTTTATCTGCAAACTCAGCTAGTTTTCCAAAATAGTTATCCATGGCATTTCTCTCCTTTAGCAAAATCCACGCCCACCCAAACTTCATCGCCATTCATGTCAATATGCAGAGGCTCAAGGCCTAGCTTAATAATCAACTCGTCAGCAGACTTTCGGCTGCTCCCAACTCCGCCACAGCTACGGCGTACTGTCAGTGGCTGTAAATCACAGTCGGAATAAAGTGACCTTACAGACTGATTATCATTGTTGGACGCAACACAAAAACAGCCAGAGTAAGACAAACGGCGCAACTCACCAGCCAGCTGTGAATGCTGGTCATAATCAAATCCATCTTTGGTGTAAGCAGTAAATTCTTGAGAATGGTTAGAACCGACACTTGAAACAGATGCAGGGAGATAAGGCGGATCGCAATAAACTACATCCCCACTTTTTGCCATCTGCAATGTTTCTTCAAAGCTGGCACAGATAAAGGTGGCCCTCTTTGCTTTCTCTGCGAATGCGCGGATCTCAACTTCTGGGAAGTAGGGATTTTTTAATTTTCCGTAAGGGGTATTAAATTCACCTTTTTTGTTATAGCGACACAGACCATTAAAGCAGTGACGATTTAGATATAAGAAATAAACCGCGCTGGTAAATAAACAGCCGCGATCTAAATTGAATTTATTTCGAACCTTATAGTAAGAAACATCATCCGTGTTGCTTTCGAAAACGCTTTTTAGTTCTTCAATAAAGAACTCCGTGTTTTCCTGAATGACCTGATACATATTAATAAGATCAGGATTCACATCAGCAATAAGATATTGCTCATAATCTGTATTCATCATCACTGAACACGAACCTGCAAACGGCTCTATTAAGCGCTTACCAACAGGCAAGTGCTTTTTTAATTCAGCCATCATGCGGCTCTTACTACCAGCCCAGCGTAAAATCGTTGATTGGGTGCTCATAATGCGACCCCTTTATAGTGTTTACCTTTCAGTTCGTTAATCTCCTGACAAGTCACACAGCAAGAGACTCCAGCAACCGCCAAACGGCGCTGCTCTGGGATAGGCTCGCCACACACTTCACAGATGAACGCAGACGCGCCAACCGTCCGAGCAGTAGCGCTTTTAATCTGGCGTTCTAGGATTTCTTGTTGGCGCTCCTGCGCCATGTCCATTTGGTCAGCCATTAGTGCAACTCCTGCGCCTGATGCTGGATTAATTCACTTTCTTTACGCAGCAGCTCGGCCACCTCAACGTGGTTTAGCTCCTTGCCCTGAATATGGTTTGCCAAGTTCTGCAGACGCGCGGCCATAACTTCGCCACGGTTGCGACGCTCATCCATACGGGCATTGGTCAGTAAAGCTTCCAAATTGAGTTCCACTTTCGTTTCTCTAACTTCTATATTTTTCATTGGTCAATCCTGTTTTTAGATAAAGGGAAGTCCGGCGGGTTTACGCCAGTTTTTTCTTTAAGAGTTAATTAGGCATTGCGAGACGCTTTGGAAATAAACTCACGATTGCCTTTAATTGATTCATTGCACCAATTAATGATTTAATCTCGGCAGACGTCAGTTCACTAAATTCGACATCATGACGATCAGCCGGAATCTTAGCTAAATAAAATATTGCCCCCAATCCGCGCTTATTATCTAAATAGCAGGCATCTGTGGTATCGCGCATATTTAAAATAAAACGCTGCAAATCTTTGCCACCATCATCACCAAATAATTTTCCGCGAATCGCCGCAACATGATTCAAACCTTTAAAGCGATCACCGGCATTTATTTGTACAGTGCGCGCAGCTTCTGTGTTAGCCATGTAACCCCCTTTGTCTTACTTTTCATTGCATCAAGCAGTGACTGCTGATTTCTTGAAGGATGCCAGTGCGTGCCGTTCTGTAATTCAACCCAGCCATGACTTGCATGACATTGACGCGATGGACTCTGACGCTTCAATAATGGCGCTACTGAAATAGTCATAATCACCTCAGTTCATGCCTAACGTCGCACCGATGCCAGTTAAAGCATCAACAGCAGACGATAAGGTGGGATTAGACTGGACACGTGCCTGCATAGTAATTCCGGCCAGCGTTAAGCAGCGAACAGCTGAATTTACAGTGCGCTTAAAGTCAGCAATACGCGCCATATTCATATGACCGCCAGCAACTGTTTCGGCTGCTAATTTGCCTACTTCTGCCGTTGCACTCATCACGTAAACAGGCATTTTTTCGTTTGATATTTCGTTAACCGGCACTGATGGCTGACATTGCATCTGGGCAAGCCATCCATCTAAAAGGGTCGGGTCTTCGGTTTCATCAGTCAGACGCATAAGATCGACGCATGTCAGCTGATGTGGTTGCTCTGGATTTAGTTTGTTGCGCAGCATTTGCTGGCTCATGCTGATACGTTCGGCAATATCGGCAATCTTGCCTTTATGCGTATTGGCAAAAGCCCGACATGCATCATCAAAATGAGATTGTTTGGATTCGCGAAAATCAAACATGGCAGAAGCCTCCTTATCATCCCAAAATGGAACTTATTAGGCTTGCATTGCGACTTCGCAGCCAGAAGCGGCTTCGATTGTCAGCGCAAACATGTTGATTTCGATAAGGCTGTTTACACCGGCTTTTTTCCTGATTGGCAGGCGGTTTTCCTTAATCATTTGGCGAACGTACTTTGGTTTATACCCAGTACGGCGGCAAAACTCTTCAACAGTAATATACGGGGCAGAGACAACCAGATTGATACTGGGCCGCATTGAAATTTGACGACTCATGATGCACTATTCCTCAGTTTGGTATGAAACAACACTATTTGGCACTATAAATACATATTCGGACATCACAAGACCGATGATAGGATCACAAATTAGATATGTCAAACACAAATGAGCTGCAAAAGGGTACCACAAAATTCAACTTTTCATCACAAAGTGGTGGTAGGGACGTTATTACGCGGATTCTAGATGCCTATGGATTCAAAAGCAGACAATCCCTGTGTAATCATTTGGGCGTATCTCAGAGCACAATGGCAAATCGCTGGATGCGTGACACGTTTCCCCATGATTGGGTCATTGCATGTCACCTTGATACAGGCACCTCCGTTTTATGGCTTTCTACGGGATACGGCGACACATCCAAAGTGGATACATCTCCGCAAGAAACCCATTTAGAAATCAGAAACATCACAGATGGGGTTTTAACGAATGGGGGCTACATCACCTATGATCCCACACTGCTTCCCAAACATACTTCATCTCTTTTCGCTGTCACTTTTGAACGTCAGATGTTCATACTCGAAAAATATTCTGGCGAAATCAATGATGGAATGTGGCTAATAAAAATCGACGGCCTCGCAAGCGTAAGGCAGCTATACAGATTCCCGAAAGGTCGCGTAAGAATCGAAAATGGGAAGGCTTCATTTGAGTGTGATGTATCCGAGATACAAATTTTAGGTAAGGTCCTTAGCCAAACAACTTACATGGAGTAATGATGCTAGTTTTTATCGAGATATTGATAGTTCTCATCTGTGGATTTGTAATGGCATATGTGACATCAAAGACAGAAAGTCGCGGGGCAGCATACACATTTATGGCGCTGTGTTTTGGCGGTGCTATCACTATTATTCTATTTTTGTTAGCCCTTTATATTTCGCCATGGGTACAACACATTTATGTTGTTGCTCTTTGTCTAGCGGCTCTATTCAAGATTCAGTCCTATATAAAGTTTGTAGAAAAGAATTAGATTATGGCCGTAAGCAAACTAGCATCAGGCAAATGGCAGGCCCAAATATTTCCGAACGGTAGAGATGGCAAACGTATCCGGCGCCAATTTGCAACCAAGGGAGAAGCCCAAGCCTTTGAGCGGTTCATAAAAGAACAATCTCAGGATAAACCATGGCTTGGCGAGAAATCAGATAAACGACGCTTAATTGATTTAGTCTACACATGGTTCAATGCACACGGTATCACCCTCTCTGATGGAGAAAAGCGAAAATCTTCTATGGAGTTTGCATGTGCAGCAATGGGCAACCCACTAGCCACTGAGTTCACAGCTAAAATATTTTCTGCATATAGAGAACAACGCCTATCAGGCCGGATCACACGTTCAAATAGAGTCAAAACAGTAACACCAAGAACAGTGAATCTTGAGCTAGCATATTTCCGAGCAGTATTTAACGAACTCCGCCGGTTAGATGAATGGACTGCACCAAATCCCCTCGATAACGTTCGAGAGTTCAGGATCGCAGAGTCCGAAATGTCATATCTCACTATGGATGATATTAGATCACTGCTAAATGAATGTGAAAATAGCAGATCTCAGGATTTAGTTGCTGTTGTTAAAATATGTCTAGCTACTGGTGCTCGTTGGGGAGAAGCAGAAAGCCTCAAAGGGAACCAAATCCGCGCTGGAAAAATTATTTTCATCAAAACTAAGGGCAAGAAAAACCGAGCAGTTCCAGTCACTGACGAATTACTTGAGCAACTGCCTGCGACGCGAAGAGCCAAACCACTATTTGGCTCCTGTTACGCAGCTTTTCGTTCCGCGCTAAGAAGAGCTGGAATTGAAACACCCGCTGGCCAACTAACACACATTTTGCGGCATACATTTGCGTCACATTTTATGATGAACGGCGGAAATATTTTGGTTCTCCAGAGAATACTTGGTCATACAGATATAAAAGTAACTATGCGCTATGCGCACTTCGCGCCAGATCATCTTTCAGAAGCTAAGGCACTGAATCCATTATCACGACTATAATTGGCAGCAAAGTGGCAGCAGAGCGCGGTACTATATGGATATATTAAGACCTATTCAGAAACATTAATTAGTTACAAATCAGTAAGTTATTGATTTATATATATCAAATTTCGGACTCATAATCGCTTGGTCGCTGGTTCAAGTCCAGCAGGGGCCACCAAATTTTAGCTTTAGATTCAGTCATTTAGGCCACTTCTTGCGAGGTGGCTTTTTTGTATCTGGAGAAAAGTGTCGCAAAAGTGTCTCTTCAGCTATTTTCTTCGCGCCATTCTTGCAAAATTTCCTGAGCGCTTTTCACTCTGACATCATTTCCAGGAATAATAAGGTTTGCCCATACTTCGTTATAATGCTGAATCAACAGCTCTGCTTTTAACGGACCACGATTGGCGGTGGTGTGAGCATCGGCGGCAACAGTCACTTTATATCCGTTGCTTGCCGCGACTTTTATCGTAGTATCCACGCAGTAGTCGGTCGCACAGCCGCAAATCGTGATGTGCGCTGCTTTGATTTTGGCGAGTTCATCAGTCAATGAAGTTTGGTAGAAAGCATCGCAGGCTGTCTTTTCGACATAGAGGCTATTTTCAGGCTGGTTTAATTCCGGCAATAGCATCCATTCAGGGCTGTTTTCCGGCATATCTTTTTCTTGATGACGAATGAAAATAACCCGATCTGCTGCTTGCGATAGTTGGTTGATCTTCTCCACTCGGCCTGTGCGATCAAAACGTGGATTTACAAAAACACCATTTTGCATATCAATAACTAATAAAACTCGCAGCATAAAGATTCCTAAGTTAGCAAAGGCAAGTGGAACAGGGAGTTTGTCGCATAGAGCAACTGGAAACATTGATTGAAATGAGCTTATTTTCCGCTTATCTGGCCCATTCTGGTATGCGAGACTTAGGGATGTCTATAGCTGTTAATAGCCTTGCTAGCGCCCTCTAACCAAACTAGAATCAAAACTGAAACAATGAGGATCTCAAAATGACAAAAAATTCAGCACGAAGTCAGACCACTAAGGATCAAATATACCGTGCCGTAGCCAGTTCAACAGCAATAGAAACAGGCGTTTCTGTACAAAAAATTGAACAAGAACTCAAACAAAATCATGCGCAAGCCAAAGCCGTTGGCCTAGCCCGCTAATCTGGCAAGACATCACTCATCAGTTGCATCATAGGGCAATAGTTCCCCGATATACCCGCCTGAATGGCCTTGAAGTAAAACGCCTTATGTTCATCCCATAAGCTGTAATCCAGTAAACTTTTTCCCGCCAGAACCGATAGCACGTCGCAAAGCAATCTAGACAGGCGCCCGTTACCTTCCCTAAATGGATGGATCAAAATAAATTCTACGTGACATCTAGCCAGATAGCTTACCAGCTCTGGACGTGGCAAAACCCTCAACTCACCACTCCTTGAGAGAAACCGTTTATCAAAGTCAGCAAGCAGAAGCGGGATTCTATTGGCAGCAGCAAATTGAAAGCCCCCTTTAGTCAGATTAACGTTACGCAACCTTCCTGCCAAGCCGTACACATTCCCTAGCCATTGTCGATGCCACTTACGAATATGGTCAAAAACCAGCAGAGCAGGCGGCTGGCCTTCGATAAATAGTTGCTCATGCAACATCAACAGTAGCCCAGACTCCAACGCCTCCATTTCCTCTGCATCAGTAATCCCTAGCTTATTCGCTAATACCAAATTACCAGAGCCAGACTGATACAGCTCCTCTGATGAATTAAGTTCATATTTAGACAAGCACTTACCTCCATCTAAACAAATCCACCGCTTTGTTTTTATGCTTAAACTTTGCCGTATAGAGCAGCTGGAAACATTGATTAAAAATAGGCTTAATCCCTATTAGGTTAGATGCTTTTGTAAACAGTAAACCCAGAAAATATCCCCCTTCATTATCCAAACTAAGTCACGCTTCTCAGCTTTCTACCAGCACAATGTTGCGGTAAATCACAGTTCATTAACATATTACTTTCAAAGCCCCACAGAGAGACTAGATTTAAAAAACTCATCCGACCAGAAAACTGCTGCTTCAGCCTGTGCTAACAAGGAAAGCCCGAATGAATCAATACTCTCATCTGCTCGCACCACTAGATCTCGGGTTTACTACCTTAAAAAATCGCGTCCTGATGGGATCGATGCACACGGGGTTAGAAGAACATCCTGACGGCAGCAGGCGTTTGGCAGAATTTTACGCGGAGCGCGCTCGGGCCGGTGTTGGGCTCATTGTGACGGGTGGCATTGCGCCAAATCAGCATGGCGTGGTTCATGCTGGCGCTTCCGTATTGGATCACGAAAACCAGATCCCACATCATAAAATCATTACCAGCGCGGTACATCAGGCCGGTGGGAAAATAGCGCTGCAAATTCTGCATACGGGGCGCTACAGCTATCAACCGCAGCCTCACGCGCCCTCTGCGATACAGGCCCCCATCAACCCTTATCCGCCGATAGAAATGACCGAAGACATGATTCAGCAAACGCTGTCTGACTTCGCCCAGTGCGCACGCTTGGCGCAGCACGCAGGATATGACGGCGTTGAAATCATGGGCTCGGAAGGCTATTTGATTAATCAGTTTCTTGCCGCCAGAACCAACCAGCGCGACGACGATTGGGGTGGCGATTTCATGCGTCGTATGCGTTTTGCCGTGGAGTGTGTTCGCCGCGTGCGCGCCGCCGTTGGGCAAGAGTTCATCATCATTTATCGCCTATCAATGCTAGATCTCGTTGAGGAAGGCTCTGATTGGAAAGAGATCGAACAGTTGGCGATCCAAGTGGAGCATGCCGGCGCGACGCTGATCAATACCGGTATTGGCTGGCATGAAGCGCGTATTCCTACCATCGCAACCATGGTGCCGCGCGCAGGATTTAGCTGGGTTACACGTCGTTTGATGGGCAAGGTTTCAATCCCTCTCATCACCACCAATAGAATTAATCACCCCGACGTTGCCGAGGCCGTGCTGGCGGACGGATGCGCCGATATGGTGTCTATGGCGCGTCCATTTTTGGCCGATCCGGCATTTGTGCAAAAAACGGCCAGCGGCCGCGTCGATGAAATCAATGTCTGCATCGGCTGTAATCAGGCCTGCCTTGATCAAATTTTCGAGCATAAACTCACATCATGTCTGGTCAACCCACGCGCCTGCCATGAAACCGAGCTCGTACTGACCGCCGCAGAAAAACCTAAGCGCCTTGCCGTGGTAGGCGCTGGCCCCGCTGGTTTAGCGTTTGCGACTACGGCGGCACAGCGAGGCCATCACGTCACGCTGTTTGAAGCAGACAATCAGATTGGTGGTCAATTTAATATCGCCAAGCAGATCCCTGGCAAAGAAGAGTTTCATGAAACGCTACGCTATTTTAAACGCTTGTTGATTATCCATAATATTCAACAGCGGTTAGGCCAGCGCGTCGAGGCTCAAGATCTGGCTGAATTCGATGAAGTTATTTTGGCGACGGGAATTATCCCGCGCTATTTAGATTTACCCGGTAGCGATATGCCCCACGTGCTGAGCTATGCACAGGTTTTACGTGACAAACTTCCGGTTGGTAAACGTGTGGCCATTATTGGCGCTGGCGGCATTGGTTTTGATACCGCCGAATACCTCAGCCAATACGGTCAATCCACCAGCCTAAACAGCGTCGCCTTTGCCGAAGAATGGGGCATCGATCTACAGTTAAAACAACGCGGAGGATTAGCCGCAGGCGGAATGCATTCCCCACATAACCCACGCAAAATCTATTTGCTGCAGCGTAAAACCAGCAAAGTGGGCGAAGGACTCGGAAAAACAACCGGATGGATTCATCGCGCGAGTTTGCAAAAACGCGGCGTGACGATGATAAACGGCGCCCATTATCATCATATTGATGAACAAGGCCTGCATCTGATGCGCGATGGACAAATTGAATGTCTACCGGTAGACAACATCGTTATTTGTGCTGGGCAAGAATCGCAGCAGGCATTGCTGGCGCCATTACAGAAGATGGGTAAAACCGTGCATTTGATTGGCGGCGCTGATGTCGCACGTGAGCTCGATGCACGGCGTGCGATAGACCAAGGAACCCGACTCGCGCTGGCAATCTAAACGCATCCATTCGTCATCCTCACTTACGCCTCACTTCCGCGAGGATGACGAATGCCAAGCACCTTGGGATTTGAATCTTATTTCACTTTAGTGATCTGTTTGACGTCCAACTCAACTGAGTTCCAGTCTTTATCGATTTTCCCCTGCAGTTCCACGGTATCTTTCGGGGTGATGGTCTGCCCATTCCAACGCTTATGGTCGATATCTACGTTCATGGTGCCGGTTGCATCACGGAAAGTGTAGTGCTCACCACCAATGCGCTGCTCAATGTTTCCACGCAGGGTAACCCAAGTATCATCACTCATGGTTTTGGCTTTCTCGACCGTCATCGCGCCCGCATTCGGGCCATTGAATCCACCGGCAGCTTGCGTCTGCGTCGTTTGAGCAACAGGCGCATTAGGGTCAGAAAAACCACCGTTTTGCGCTAAAACAGGAGCACTGCAAACGGCAAGAATGGCGAATAGAGCGGCTACTTTTTTCATTATTTTTCTCTCTCTTAATGGGATTAATGTCAGCATCAACAGTTAGCTGTTTCTGCTCTTCGGAATGCATTACACCAAAGAGTTCTTAACAAGATCTTAAGCGCATAGTTTAACCAACTTTATTTTTTAAAACTGCCTACGGCGCTGGATCCGCACGGTATTACGCTGTACAAAGCCCTTGCCAAATAGTTAGATAAAACCATGCAGCACAGCATAAAGGACGCAGTTATGCGGGTATTACTCATTGAAGATGACAAACTGATCGGCGACGGTATTAAAGCCGGTTTGATTAAAATGGGGTTCAGCGTTGACTGGTTCACCGAAGGGAAACAGGGACTCAGCGCGTTGGATTCAGCCCCTTACGACGCCGTCGTGCTCGACCTTAGCCTGCCTGGCATGGACGGGCTCGATATTTTGCGCTCGTGGCGTCAAAACGGCCATGATGAACCAGTGCTAATCCTTACCGCTCGCGATGCGCTAGAACAGCGCGTGGCCGGTTTGCAGCAAGGGGCGGATGACTATCTATGTAAGCCGTTTGCGCTCATTGAAGTCGCCGCACGTTTGCAGGCGCTCATCCGCCGCCGTCATGGGCAGGTGCAAACAACGTTGAATCACGGCTCGGTTTCACTCGACCCCATCAATCTTACCGTGACCTATAACGACGAACCGATATACCTGAAACCAAAAGAGTTTGCGTTGCTGGAACTGTTATTGCGCAATGAAGGTCGCGTGCTGCCTCGCCCGCTGATCGAAGAGAAAATCTATAACTGGGACGACGATGTTTCCAGCAATGCCATCGAGGTGCACATCCATCATTTGAGGAAAAAATTCGGCAGTAGCTTTATCCGCACCGTCCACGGGATCGGCTATACGCTAGGGGAAGCGTCATGAAGGCACTAACGCTTAGCCTTAGACTGAGGCTCATTTTAGGTTTCATTGTGCTTATCGTCATCACGTGGGTTTGCGCCAGCGCATTAGCGTGGAATCAAACCCGAGACACCGTCGATGAGCTATTTGATACCCAGCAAATGCTATTCGCTAAGCGTCTAACCGCGCTTAATATTGGCGATCTGGCGGTTAAAAGCCCTCAACTACCGCGTAGTAAAAAAATGGTTCGCCACAGCCACGGCGACTTAGATGACGATGCGCTAGCCTTCGCTATTTTTACCGTAGAGGGGAAAATGGTGCTGAACGATGGCGATAACGGACCTGATTTACAGTATCACTATCGACGCGACGGCTTTACCGAAGGAACGCTAAAAGATGATAAAGATCTCTGGCGTTTAGTATGGCTAACCACGCCTGATGGGAAGTATCGCGTGGTGGTTGGTCAAGAATGGGATTATCGCCAAGAGATGGCTATCGACATTGTGAAGGCTCAGCTTTTGCCGTGGTTAATCGCATTACCGATCATGGTGTTACTGCTGATTTGGCTCGTCACTCGTGAATTAGCCCCAATGAAAAGGTTAGCCAAACGCCTTTATCAACGCCGCCCCGATGACGAAACGCCGCTCCCGCTGGATGCGATTCCTAGTGAAGTAAAACCGTTGGTTGAAGCGCTTAACAGCCTCTTCACCCGTACCGGAGATATGCTAGTGCGCGAACGCCGCTTTACCTCCGATGCCGCGCATGAGCTGCGCAGCCCGCTCGCGGCGCTCAAGGTACAAACCGAAGTCGCACAGCTCGCGCAAGACGATACCGAAATGCGCGAACACGCATTAACCAATCTCACGGAAGGCATAGAACGCGCCACTCGCCTTGTGGATCAGCTACTGACGCTTTCGCGGCTGGATTCGCTGTCAGGCTTAGACGACGTGCAGGACATTGCTCTGCAAGACGTTCTACAAACTGGCGTGATGGACCATTACCACAAAGCACGAACCAGCGGCGTAGAACTGATGCTGGATATTCGCCAAACGCCACCGCCTCGACGGGCACAGCCACTTTTGCTCGCCTTGCTGGTGCGTAATCTGTTGGATAACGCGATTCGATACAGCCCACGCGGCAGCACCGTCACCATTACCTTAGATGCCCACAGTTTTAGTGTGGAAGACAACGGCCCCGGCGTTAGCCCTGAATATTTAAAACGCATTGGCGAGCGCTTCTTCCGTCCACCGGGACAAGAAAAAACCGGCAGCGGTTTAGGCCTTTCTATCGTACAACGCATCGCCACTCTGCATGGCATGACCACGCATTTTAGCGATGGAGAAAATGGGGGATTTAGGGTGGAAGTGAGATGGTAACAAGATCGATGTAAGACCCCCTCCCAGCCTCCCCCTTCATAAGGGGGAGGAGCATACTGCACTCCACGCCATCGCCACACTGCATGGCATGACCACGCATTTTAGTGATGGAGAAAATGGGGGGTTTAGGGTGGAAGTCAGATGGTAACAAGATGAATGTAAGACCCCCTCCCAGCCTCCCCCTTCATAAGGGGGAGGAGCATACTGCACTCCACGTTATCGCCACCCTGCATCTACCAAAGCAAAGGTTGATGTCAATTTATCTGGCAACACCGTTCCGCCCCCTCCCCTGCGAGGGGGAGGGTCGGGGTGGGGGCAGATTTCCTAGGTAGCATTAAGCGATGCTTAAACCCACCCTTTCGCCCTAAACGATTTCAGCACGCTAACAAACACCTGCATTTCCTGCGGAGTGCCTAAAGTTAAGCGGTTCCAGCCCACCGCCGGTGGAAATTCACGGCCAACGTAGATATTTTGCTGCTTCATACGATCCTGATAGGTTTTCACATCGCCGTTCACTTTATGGAAGATAAAGTTTGCCTGCGACGGTACATATTCCAAATTCAACTCATCAAGCATCGATGTCACGATCTGGCGCGACAGATCGATTGATTTGCGACTCATGACCACAAAGGTTTTGTCTTTCAATGAAGCCAACGCCGCTACCGCTCCGGCAGTATTGGTGTTATCCAGCGAGACAAAGTTTTCCACCTGAGCAATAACTTCAGGCACCGCGATGCCATAGCCAATACGTAGCCCGGCCAAAGCGAAGATTTTTGAAAAGGTACGAGTCACGATCAGATTTTTTTGCCCGCTTTGTACCAGACCGATAGCGCTTTTAAATGCCGGATCGTTAACAAACTCGGCATACGCCTCATCGACAATAAAGAATGTGTCTGCCGGAGCGCTTTTTATCCAGCTATCCATGGTAGCGGCAGGCGTAATCGTAGCGGTTGGGTTATTTGGGTTGCACAGATAGACAATAGATTTACCCGCAAAGCCTGCTGCTTTTGCCTGCATAGCTGCCAGATCAAACTCAAGTTTCGCGTTCAGCGGTACTTTGACAATTTCGGCACCCAGTGGTTTAGCGTAAAGCTCCGCATAGTTAAAAGTAGGATCGGGAACGATCACCTGCACTTTTTTCTGCTGCTGTTGTGCCTGCAAAACTATCGCCTGAACCGCGGCTTGAATCGTCTCCGATGAGCCATTGCCCAAAGTAATATTTTCACTCTTCAGGCCGAAGTGTGCCGCTATCTGTTCAATCAGCTCGGCGCGTGCCGCATCAGGGTAACGGAATGCGGTCGGCAAACAATCGACAACCGCTTGCTTGGCCTGCGCAGACATCCCCAATGAGTTTTCATTGAAATTTAATAGCAGCGGATTTTTTTCAGTCGGAAACGAAATAACGGCAGCGTTTGCCGGAGTGGCCGCCTGCGCGCGATTAATCAAACCGCTGAGCGTTAACCCACCGAGAATAGCACCTGAAGATTTAAGAAGAGTACGACGATCCATGGCAAAGTCCCTGTCAACAACATTAATTATTTTAAGAAGCGTTATTTTGACCAGCCGGAAACGGCTGTAGGACTGAGCATAACCGAGAAAAAGTGCACAACACAATATGTTATGCACTTTTTGTGACTATAAATTCAAATATAGCGAATTTAACTAGCGACGCGGAGGGAGTTTAGTCGCTTTTAAAACCACAAACTTTTTGTTGGTTTCAATGGTGGTGCAGTTGCCAAACAAACGTTTCAGTTTGTGGAAGTAATCCAGATGACGGTTGCCCACAATATACAGCGTACCGTGAATTTTCAGGCAACGTTTCGCCCCAACGAACATATCCCACGCGACCTGATCGGTAATGGAATGCTGCTGATGGAACGGAGGATTACACAGTACCGCGTTTAGGCTGCCGCCGTCTACGCCAGAGAAACCGTTGCCGACGCGGAACGCACAGCGATCCATATCCTGCGGACGGTTAACTTCAACGTTCATCTGCGCTGAGGCAACGGCCATGTATGACTCATCACAAAACAGCATATCTGCGTTTGGATTCAGCTCTAACGCCTTCAAGCCAATAACACCGTTACCGCAGCCCAGATCCGCAATCGAACCTTCGATATCTTTAGGCAGATGCTCAAGGAAGAAACGAGCGCCGATATCTAAGTTGCTACGCGAGAAGACCGATGCATGGTTATGCATCTGATAAGGTTCATCAGTGCCGCAAAGATCCAGAGGCCAAACGGTTGTTGGCTGTGCCGGCGCTGGGTTACGTTCAGCCACTTTGCAGTGAATTAAACGGGCTTTTTTCCATGCCAGCGAAGTATGGGTATCACCCAAAATAGTTTCGAACAGCTGTAGCGTTGAGGTGTGAATATCACGCGCTTTTGCCGCCGCGACAATCACGGTATCGGGCGCAACCACATCACGCAGCGCACGCAGCTGGTGTTCCAACAATGCCAACGCCTTTGGCACTTTGATTAATACCAAGGCAGGCGCTTGCGGCAGGGGCGCAAGGCTATCAAGCAACGTGACCGTGTCGTCATCCATGCCGTTCAGGCCAAGATTATGACGCGTTGCCAACTGGCTCACATAAGAGTCACTCACGCTGTATAACTGCTGACCATGCAGTGCACAAGCCAACGCGCCAAAGGCGTCGTTGAACACAATCACCGGACGACCTTCTGCCTGCGACAGATCGAAACTCTGCAACAGATATTCATCGGCGGCTTCCCACGCCTGTAGCGTTGGATCATCAGACTGCTGTGGGTAGCGTTCTAGCTCAAGGCCATTTTCTTCAAAAAAACCGGAGATCGGTTCGAGTTGGCTCATCGCCCCTCCAAAATCTATCCGCTTGATTAAGCGGCAGAATAAAATAAATTATCGTGCAGATGTGACGGTCTTCACCGCCCGAGCACCGTGCTCAAGAATTGTTATGTCACGCGCATGACGTACAATAGCCCGCTATTGTACCTGAAGGAATTGAATATGACGTCTTTGACTTATCTGGCCGGCTATCCTGAACATCTGCAAACGCAGGTTCGCCAGTTGCTCGACCAGCAACGTCTGGGGACTGTTTTATTGCAGCGTTACCCGCAGCCACACCAGCTCACCACCGATCGCGCACTCTATCAATACACTACCGATCTCAAAAATCAGTATCTGCGTAATGCGCCGCAAATTAATAAAGTGGGCTACGACAGCAAAATTCAGGTTCTCAAACATGCATTAGGGCTTCATACCGCCATTTCGCGCGTGCAGGGTAGCAAGTTAAAGGCAAAAGCTGAAATCCGTGTTGCGACCGTCTTCAAAAATGCGCCCGAGGCTTTCCTACGTATGATCGTCGTTCACGAACTGGCGCACCTGCGTGAGAAAGAACACAACAAAGCATTTTACAACCTGTGCTGCCATATGGAACCGACCTACCACCAGCTTGAGTTCGATACCCGCATGTATCTCACGCATTTAGAACTGGTTGGCGCGCTGTATTAATTTGCCCAGCGCCACCGAATTAATCCAAGAAATGCTACTCTGTGAAAAATCTTATTTTCCCAATCGGAGACGCCCATGATTCGCTTTGCCGTTATTGGAACCAACTGGATTACCCAGAGCTTTATCGACGCCGCGCATGCCACGGGGAAAATGCAGCTGACCGCTGTATATTCACGTCATTTAGCGCAGGCATACGCTTTTGGCGAGCCAAATAAAGCCCAGTATTTTTTCGATTCGCTCGACGATCTCGGCAATTGCGCTCAGGTTGACGCGGTTTATATTGCCAGCCCAAACTCTTTCCACTATCCACACACTTTGGCAATGTTGCAGCATAAAAAACATGTCATCTGTGAGAAGCCGTTAGCGTCTAACGTGCATGAAGTCGAAAGTATGATCGCCTGCGCGCATGAGAATCAGGTTGTGCTGTTTGAAGCCTTTAAAACCGCATACCTGCCGAACTTCTCAGCAATCCAGCAGGCGCTGCCGCGTTTGGGCAAACTGCGTAAGGTGTTCCTGAACTACTGCCAATATTCCTCTCGCTACCAGCGTTATTTAGACGGCGAAAACCCAAATACCTTTAATCCCGCGTTTTCAAACGGTTCGATTATGGACATTGGCTACTATTGCTTGGCAAGCGCGGTGTCTCTGTTTGGCGAACCAAACAGCCTTAACGCCAGCGCTACGCTGTTAGATTCCGGTGTGGATGCCCATGGGCACGTCAGCATGAACTACGCAGGCCCTAACGCAGACGACGGATTCGACGTGGTTCTTTTCCACTCCAAAGTCAGCAATTCAGATATCCCAAGCGAGATTCAGGGGGAAGACGGCACGTTAGTTATCGAAAAAATATCTGAATGCCAGAAAGTGACATTTACACCGCGCGGTGGGCAGCCTGAAGTCATCAGCCAAACCCAGCAAGAAAACACCATGTATTACGAAGCGGAAGTGTTTGCCAAACTGGTCCAATATCAAAGCATTGAGCATGCGGGGATCACCGTATCGCGCAGCACAGCGAAGATCCTAACGCAGGTTCGCGCCCTGACCGGAGTTGAATTCCCTGCCGATGCTGCTATTCCACCGGAAACCGTGGTTGTGCCAAATACTCGCGGGTAATCATGAAAAAAGGCCTCTGTTATCAGAGGCCTTTTGGCTAACGAGCAGGCTTAACCTGCTGAATTTGGGCTTTCGCCGCGCGTTTACCGCCGAAGCTTAATGCCGCTAACGCCAGCACGATTAACACAATGCCAGCCCCTTCAACCGCCCCCGGATTTTCACCCAGTAGCCACCAAGAGAACAGTACGCCACATACTGGTACTGCCAAGGTGCTCAGGCCTGCAATGCCCGCCGGTAAGTTTTTCAACACGAATAGCCATAGCGTCCACGCCAGCGCGGTGGCCAAAATGGCGCTGTAAGACAATGCGAAATAAACATACGGATCCCACACAATTGGGCGCTCTGGAACCAGCCACGCAATCACGCTCATAATGATAGCGCCGTACACCATTTGCCATGTGGTCAGCGACAGTAAATCTACTTTAGGATGACGTTGGTACAGGCGTTTAGCGACAATAGCGCTAGCCCCCCAGCTTATGCCGGACAAAATGGCCAGCACCGCGCTTTTCAGTGATTCTCCCGTCAACTTCCACGGCTGTAATACCAGACAGAGTCCAATCGCCGCCACCACAATTGCCAGATACTGTACGCGACGCATTCTTTCACCCAAGAACAGCGCTGCCATGATCACCACCCAAAACGGCATGGTGTAAGTCAGTATGGCGACCTTACCGGCCCCACCGCTAATCAGTGCCCACTGAGCCAGCCCAACCATGCCGCAGGTTTGCAGCACGGCAATCGCCAGCGTGTAAGCAAAAGGCGTTGGTTTCATCCCGCGGCCACGCAGTTTTAACACCACCAAGAGTAATAAGGCCCCAAACACACAGCGCAGCGCGGTAAAATCAAAGGCGCCGATGTAAAGCGTGACCTGCTTCATCGCGATCCAGCTATAACTCCAGATCAACGTTAATAACACCAATCCACCAAACGCCAACGGATCGGTTTTCCCTGCTACGGCCATTTCAATGTCCTAATCATTATCAATCGTGCTTATTATCACTAATGCCATTATCTCATTACTCTCTCTTATATCCACCTTCTATATTTCACAACGGCATTAGAAAAATGTGTGAAAAGCGTCTAATTTGAAAGCTTCAATTAATTTGAAAATATCCAACGGCGGCGGTACTCAGGAGATTCTATGGCGGAGTTTGAGACAAAACCCTTAGTCATTTTACAAACCGGTGATGCACCGGATGTTATTCGCCATCAGCACGGCGGTTTTACCGATATGTTTTTGCAGCAGGGCGATATAGATCCGTCCAGCGTAGTGATTGTGAATCTTCCTGCAGGTGAACAACTGCTCAGCCCCGAACATTATCGCGGTGCGGTGATTACGGGTTCAGCAGCGATGGTGACCGAACTATTGCCGTGGAGTGAATACGCTGCGATGTGGCTACGCGACGCCATCGGTATGGGGCTGCCTATTTTCGGAGCCTGCTATGGTCATCAGCTATTGGCTCACGCGCTCGGCGGCGAGGTGGGTTATCATCCTGAAGGGCTGGAAATTGGCACGCTAGAAATTGAGTTGTTACCTGAAGCTCAACAAGATCCGGCACTGCAAAACTATCCGCCGCGCTTCTATGCCAACCTCATACACTCGCAATCGGTGCTTCGCTTGCCCGAAGGCGCGGTTGCTTTAGCCCGCTCACAGCAAGATAAGCATCAAATCATCCGCTATCGCGATAACGTGATCAGCACGCAGTTCCATCCTGAATTTAACGGGCCGGTGATGCATTGCTACATGAGCTGGATCGCTGAGCTAGAACCGCAGCATCAGGCTAAATACCTCGATATTCAACGCCGTACTAGCAATACTCCGGTCAGCCAATCATTGCTGCGCGAATTTGTTCACGGTTTATAAACTTCAACGAGCCATGGTTTACAAGATGTAAAACCCTGGCTCAAGTTTTCTCTTTGTTAAACCACGCCAAATATTGACCTTTGAAATATTTTGCATTATTTTCTTACATGCAAAGGGGAGTAACTTCATTGCTGGTTAATCGTCATTACGGTGCGTGCTGCGTACCCGGTTGCCAGGCAACGCATTTTGGCTTTACGCTAAAATGTATCTAAGCGCCCTGCTTAGATGTATACCAGAGTCATTGAGCGCGGCTAATTCCGCTGTCGCATGATGATGCAGGTATCGAGTTGTAAGTGAGACCTTGCCGGAAGGCGAGGTGCGCTTAAAACTCAGACAAGAGTCGTCGCTGTCGTCCTCCGTCATCGTGATTTTTGTATTTAATGAGTGTTACGAAGGATACTCCCATGATCAATTCCATTGGCTCTCCCCTGCTCTGGGGTAGTTTTGCCGTCATCGTCGTCATTATGCTAGCCGTCGATCTGCTGTTGCAAGGGCGTCGCGGTGCAACCACCATGACGCTGCGCCAAGCCGCCATCTGGTCGCTCGTATGGGTCAGCTTATCCCTCTTGTTCAACGCAGGTTTGTGGTGGTATCTCAGCGAAACCATGGGGCGCGTCGTTGCCGACAAACAGGCGCTGGCGTTTCTGACCGGTTATCTCATTGAGAAAGCGCTGGCCGTCGATAACGTGTTCGTTTGGCTGATGCTATTCAGCTACTTCTCGGTGCCGCCGAACCTGCAACGCCGCGTACTGGTTTACGGTGTTTTAGGCGCGATTGTGTTACGTACTATTATGATTTTCGCGGGTAGCTGGTTAGTCACCCAGTTCCAGTGGATCCTATACGTATTCGGTGCTTTCTTGCTGTTTACCGGCGTGAAAATGGCCTTGGCAAAAGATGACGACGGCGATATTGGCGACAAACCGCTGGTACGCTGGATCCGCAGCCATTTGCGCATGACCGACAAGATTGAAAATGAGCACTTCTTTACTCGCAGAAACGGCGTGTTGTTTGCCACACCGCTGCTGTTGGTGCTGATTCTGGTTGAGCTTAGCGACGTTATCTTTGCCGTAGACAGCATCCCAGCAATCTTCGCGGTCACCACCGATCCGTTCTTGGTATTAACGTCTAACCTGTTTGCGATTTTGGGTCTGCGTGCGATGTACTTCTTGCTGGCAGGCGTGGCAGAACGTTTCTCAATGCTGAAATATGGTCTGTCGGTGATTCTGGTGTTTATCGGCTTTAAGATGCTGATTATGGATCTGTACCACATCCCAATCGCGGTATCGTTAAGCGTAGTGGCTGGAATTTTAGTGCTGACGCTGGTGATTAACGTCTTTGTTAACCGCCGCAACGACCGTTTGAAATCACAAAGTGAATAACCGTTAAACTGAATGCCCCGGACTGTCCGGGGCATTTTTTTGCTTAGAGCCGTTCACTTCTGCGCCTTGCAGACCAAGCCACCGCAAAGATAATCAGCAAGCCACCTGAAACCATCCTCAGGCTTGGTACCTCATGAAACAGCGCCCACGCAATCAGAATGGCATACACCGGTTCTAGCGCAATAATCATCGCGGCCACACGCGCTTTCAGCGCCTGTAAACTGCTGATAAACAAACTGTAGGCTAAGCCCGTGCAAATCAGCCCCAAGCAGGCAATCCACATCCAGTCCATTGCGCTAACCAGCGGCAGTTCATGATAGGTAAACGGAAACAACAGCACGATAACGGCAAGGTTTTGCCACCAGCAGACCTGAGTTCCGTTCACGCTAGCGGCTGAATGCCGATTAGCCAACGCCAGAATCGCATAAATCAGGCCGGATAAGATGCCCCACAGCAGCCCTTCCGTTGCGCTGTTCTCGAAGTTAAAGCTCGGCGTAACCAACACCAATCCCACGGTAACCAGCAGAATTAACACGTATTCCGCTGACGACAGCTTCTCTCGATACAGCAGCCCTTCCAGAATCGCCACAAAGGCAGGGAAGCAGGCAAAGCCTAGCGTACCGACCGCAACCCCACCTACTTTCACCGCGATAAAAAACGTAACCCAGTGCGCGCACAGCAGGGCACCACAGGCGCACAAACGCCCCACGCCGCGAGCATCAAGCTCACGCCACGGTAGGCGTTTTAGCTTTATCAATAACAGCGACATGGCCGCTAACGCGAAAATCGCACGGCCAAAAACCAAGACGGCGGCACTGCTGGCAATGAGTTTGCCGAAGATACCTGAAATACCAAATAGCACGGTAGCCCCGTGCATCAGCCATAGCGCACGGCGACGATCCATGCTCACTCCTCAAAAAATCACTGAAGGATCAGCGGTTCATAAACAGCTTAGGGATCTCGCGCAGAAGCCAAGACTTTGCCTCACCCATGCTGTCGCGACGCCACGCCATAATAATATCGGTTTCATGACTGTATTCGGCGCTCACCACCCGCAGGCGGCCTTCGGCAATATCCTGTTCGACCAGCGGATAAGGCATCGTAGCAACGCCTAGCCCATCGATAAGCGCCTGACGTTTATACGCAATGGTACTCACGGTCAAACGCTGTTGCTTATCAAGCAGCTGAACCGTCAAAACGGGCCGTTCACGCGCGGTATCCGCCACGGCAATACCACGATATTTCACCCGAACGGCGTCGGATAAAGGCTCAGGTTCTAAATGAATAGGATGATCAGGGGCGGCAACATAAACGCTCATCACCTTATAGAGCTTACGCACGTTGATCTCAGACGAAGAGCGAAAATGCATATCGGGTGCAATCACAATATCCGCACGTCCTTGCTCAAGACGTTCCCATGCCCCCGCTAAAACTTCGGTCATGAGAGACAACTGCGTATTGGCTTTTTTCGAAAGCTTATCCACCAACGGGAAAAGCTGCGTGGCGGGCACTAACGCTTCGCATACCACCGTAATGTGCGTTTCCCAACCGCGCGACAACGCTTCAGCGTCTGTCGTCAACTTATCGGCCGCTTCGAGAAGAATGCGCCCACGTTCGAGCAACATACGTCCCACATTGGTAAATTTCGTACGATGACCAGAACGGTCAAACAACACCACATCCAGCTCTTCTTCCAGCTTTTGCATGGTGTAGCTTAAAGCTGAAGGCACTCGGCCTAATTCGTCTGCCGCCGCTGCAAAACTTCCACGACGATCGATGGCATCCATGACCCGCAATGCTTCCAATGTCAGCGCGCGATCTTTACTCATAGCATCCTTCTATTCAGGAAATTTGAATATGGCGACCAGATTAACTGGCTAACAATCTCACGTCCAGACGCTTACCATGGTTATATCGATTATTAAGAGCCTTGAGCGCCATGATTACACAACGAAAAGCCCAAAACTGCGGACACGCTGACTATGGTTGGCTCAAGTCCCGCTATACATTTTCCTTCGGCCACTATTTTGACCCTAAGCTGATGGGATATGCGTCACTGCGCGTTCTCAATCAGGACGTACTGGCACCCGGTGCGTCATTGCAGCCACGCACCTTCCCACGCGTTGATGTATTGAACATTATTCTTGATGGTGACGTAGAGTACCGCGACAGCGAAGGCAGCCATACACAAGCCCATACGGGCGATGTAGTGTTACTCGCCACGCAGGGAAACATCAGCTATAGCGAACATAATCTGAATAGTGACAAACCGCTTACGCGCATGCAGCTATGGCTAAACGTCTGCCCTGAAAGGGAAAACGACGAGATCCAACGCCTCACGCTGGTGGAAGAGCCTTATCGATTGCTCGCTTCGCCCGAAGGCGACAACGGCAGCCTACAACTGCGCCAGCAGGTGTGGATCCATCATTTAGACCTGAAACCGGGCGAGCAGCACACATTGTCTTTGCACGGTTCGCGCGCCTATGTGCAGTCGATTCATGGGAGCTACAAAACGCAGGATAGCGCCGAACTGCTGGCCTGCGGCGACGGTGCCTTTATCAATGATGAAGAAAGCCTAACCCTCACCGCCGTCACACCGCTGCGCGCACTGGTGATTGATTTGCCGGTTTGATTAAATTTCAGCATCTTTAGCATCTGGATCTTTTATCTCTAATATCGGGTCCAGATGTTTATCTCAAAAAAACCAAAAACTAACAAAACGCCTCTTGTAAGATCAGCTTCATCACCCCCTATTAACTAGCCAATCACCGCCTGCAAACAACTCTTGTTGCATTAAGAAAAACGACCTCGCTCTCGGTTTGTATAACGTTTCTACCGAAAATAAAAATCTTTGCGCTATGTCAAACTACTGCGCTTTAACTCAAATCAAATACCATATATAGTGTGTCTCACTTTAGAACATACCCATATGTAGTAGTTATCCACAAAACATCCACAAGACTGCGTCAAGCCTTATGGCACGCGGATTGTGGCTGTGGATAACATACAAAACGGGAAAAGGAGCGACGCGGTGAAACCAATAGTGATTAAACGGGACGGTTGTCAGGTACCATTTGACGAACAGCGAATCAAGGAAGCTGTGGTGCGTGCTGCCCGAGCGGCAGGCGTTGATGATACTGATTATTGTGCAACCGTAGCCCGCGTAGTCGCTATGCAGATGGCCGATCTCGAGCGTGTTGATATCCATGTGATTCAAAACGCAGTAGAAAACCAGCTGATGGCAGGCAACTATAAGCAGCTTGCGCGTGCATACATTGAGTATCGTCACGACCGTGACGTGTCTCGTGAACAACGTGGCCGTCTTAATCAGGAAATCCGTGGCCTGGTTGAGCAAAGCAATGCCGCTTTGCTGAACGAAAACGCTAACAAAGACAGTAAAGTCATCCCAACCCAGCGCGATCTGTTGGCGGGTATCGTGGCGAAACACTACGCGACGCAGCACATTCTGCCGCGCGACGTGGTGCTTGCGCATGAGCGCGGTGAAATTCACTACCACGACCTGGATTACTCTCCGTTCTTCCCAATGTTTAACTGCATGCTGATTGACCTTAAAGGCATGCTGACTAACGGCTTCAAGATGGGTAACGCAGAAATTGAGCGTCCTAAATCTATCTCGACCGCAACCGCCGTAACCGCACAGATTATCGCTCAGGTCGCCAGCCATATTTATGGCGGCACCACGATTAACCGTATTGACGAAGTTCTGGCACCGTTTGTTACCTCAAGCTTTGAAAAACATCGTAAGACCGCAGACGAATGGAACATTCCAGACGCAGAAGGCTACGCAAAAACTCGCACCGAAAAAGAGTGCTACGACGCATTCCAATCTCTGGAATACGAAGTCAACACGCTGCATACCGCTAACGGTCAAACCCCGTTTGTGACCTTCGGTTTTGGCTTGGGAACCAGCTGGGAATCTCGTCTTATCCAGCAATCGATCCTGAAAAATCGCATCGCGGGCTTGGGTAAAAACCGTAAAACTGCCGTATTCCCTAAACTGGTCTTCGCAATTCGCGATGGCCTGAACCACAAGTTTGGCGACGCTAACTACGATATCAAACAGTTAGCGCTAGAGTGTGCCAGCAAGCGTATGTACCCAGATATTCTTAACTACGATCAAGTGGTTAAGGTTACCGGCTCGTTCAAAACCCCTATGGGCTGCCGCAGCTTCTTGGGTGTGTATGAAGAAAATGGTGAGATGATCCACGAAGGGCGTAACAACCTTGGCGTCATTAGCCTAAATCTGCCGCGTATCGCTTTAGAAGCCAAAGGTGACGAAGCTGCATTTTGGAAATTGCTGGACGAACGTTTAGAGCTGTCTAAGAAAGCATTAATGACGCGTATTGCTCGTCTGGAAGGTATCAAAGCACGCGTTGCACCGATCCTCTATATGGAAGGTGCATGCGGTGTTCGCCTGAAAGCCGACGACAATATCGCTGATATTTTCAAAAATGGCCGTGCATCAATTTCACTGGGCTACATCGGTATCCATGAAACGATGAATGCGCTGTTTGGCAACCAAACTCACGTCTTCGACGACGCAACCCTGCGCGCGAAAGCCGTGGCAATTGTTGCACGTTTACAGCAAGCAACCGACAGCTGGAAAGAAGAAACCGGCTACGGCTTCAGCTTATACAGCACGCCAAGTGAAAACCTGTGTGATCGTTTCTGCCGCTTAGATACCGCTGAATTTGGCGTTGTGCCGGGCGTGACCGATAAAGGTTATTACACCAACAGCTTCCACTTGGACGTTGAGAAAAAAGTTAACCCATACGACAAGCTGGATTTTGAAGCGCCATACCCGCCATTGGCGAGCGGCGGCTTCATTTGCTACGGCGAATATCCAAACTTGCAGCACAACCTGAAAGCGCTCGAAGACGTCTGGGATTATAGCTATAGCCGTGTCCCTTACTACGGCACGAATACGCCAATTGATGAGTGCTACGAGTGCGGCTTCACCGGTGAGTTTGAGTGTACCAGCAAAGGCTTTACCTGCCCGAAATGTGGTAATCACGATTCGGCTAAGGTTTCCGTGATCCGCCGCGTCTGTGGCTATCTGGGTAGCCCTGATGCTCGTCCGTTCAACGCCGGTAAGCAAGAAGAAGTGAAACGCCGCGTTAAGCACTTGAACAACGGGCAGATTGGTTAAATACAACGAATGACCCCACCCTAACCCTCCCCTTACCAGGGGAGGGAACCATTCGGAGCGGATGAATAACGATCCGCTCCTCCCCCTGCCAAGGGGGAGGCTGGGAGGGGGATTCCCTCCGCATTTCTTATAGATAAGCAGATATGAATTTCCATCAATATTACCCCGTAGACGTCGTCAACGGGCCGGGTACTCGCTGCACGTTATTCGTTTCCGGTTGTGTGCATGAATGCCCAGGTTGCTATAACAAAAGTACATGGCGACTGAATTCAGGCATGCCGTTTACGCAAGAAATGGAAGATCAGATCATTGCCGATCTGAATGACACACGCATTCCGCGTCAGGGCTTATCCCTTTCTGGTGGCGATCCGCTACATCCGCAAAATGTGCCGTTTATTCTAAAGCTAGTACAACGCGTGCGTGCGGAATGTGAAGGCAAAGATATCTGGGTTTGGACAGGCTATAAGCTAGACGAACTTAGCGAGGCACAGCGTGAAGTGGTGGATTTGATCCACGTACTCATCGACGGAAAATTTGTACAAGATCTCAAGGATCCGATGCTCATCTGGCGCGGCAGTGCGAATCAGGTTATTCACAAGCTGCGGTGATCGCGTCATTTCAGCCGCTCATCAAAAGCATGCGGTATTTCAGCTACCGTAGTTAGGTAGCGTTCAAACTTTGGATGCTGCGGATTCAGTAAGAGATTATTTTCCTGTGGCACAATCACCGAAGGCACCCGTAATCCTACGGATACCTTCGATGCTATCCACTGTGAACCCATGTCGGCGGTTACCGGCGAGATCTCATCCTGACGCCAGTCAGCAGGCAATACGCTGACGTCCAGCGAACTAATATCACGGTCGTCAATTTCTATCGAAAAAAGCGAGTAAAACTCGGTTAACCGCGCGCTTTCGAGGTGAACCAAACATTCCAGCATCGCAAGCGAGATAGAACTGGCCAGATACACCATTGGGCTACCCATGCGGTTCCAGCGCCCGCCAAACTGCTTTGCTCCCTGCCCCGTGAATGCGCTGTTTGCAAATTTGGTTTTAACAATGCGATAGCCCATCATGAGAATACACCGTGCTCCAAGCGCCCAATCAGGTTTAATACCGCAATAGCTCCACTCTCCGTGCTGATAAGGCTCGCGGGGGCAGTCTGCCCTAAAGCACGCACGGGATGTGTTAGCCAGTGGATAGCCTGCTCTTTATCATCCTCAAAAAGGGCAATCGCCGCGTTCATCACCCGCACCAAACGAGCAATGCTTTCACTCTGCTCGGGCGATAACGTTTTAGGCCCATTCTTTCGACGAGAAACCTGACGGCCGCTGATCCCCGCGATCTGGACGATATCGGCCTTATTAATCCCCGTCCATTGGTGAATATTTTCAATCACGTCAGTAGGTAATCCCTGTTTAAGCAACTCAAGCAACTGAATACTACCTTCTGGTGGAAAACTCACTACGCGCCAAAGTGTGCTTTCATCCCGCTGCTGAGTTGGTGTGAACATACGCATACTTGCCTCCTGCCACTTAGCCATACGTCTATGCTCAATATAGACCTATGACCCACAGTCGACAATCCTATCGTGCAAATAACAACCACGCATCGTGTTATATAAAAATGCTCAACGCATGTCTTCATGAGTTTTCAATGTCTTGCCAAAACTGTATTACGCTGTCCAGAATGCGCTGTAAGACAAGGCTCAATGACACGCTTTATGTAATCTGCTTCGCATCCCTCCTGTTTACTGCTGTCATCCTAACGCCTTCAACTATTCATATTTCTGCAACATATAAATAACCATTTTGTCATTTTCAATCGGCACCATGAGCGCAACTTAATTTTGACCACCTCAATAAAGAGGGTTACGCCATGTCGATTATTCGAGTTACGAACCTCAGTAAAACATTCGCCGGTCAGCAGGCGCTGCACAGCGTTGGCATGGAGGTTCAACAAGGACAGATGGTGGCCTTGCTCGGCCCTTCTGGCTCAGGGAAATCTACGCTGCTTCGCCACCTAAGCGGACTTATCACCGGCGACCGCCATGACGACTCCCATATCGAATTATTAGGCCGCACCATTCAAAAGCAGGGGCGTCTCGCGGCAGATATTCGCCGTAGTCGCAGTGATATTGGCTATATCTTCCAGCAATTCAATTTAGTTAATCGCCTGACGGTTCTCGAAAACGTGCTGATTGGCGCGCTAGGCGCAACGCCATTTTGGCGCACCTGTTGCGGTTGGTTCACTCAAGAACAAAAACAGCAGGCCATGCAGGCTCTCACTCGCGTGAGCATGGCCTCCTTCGCCCACCAGCGTGTATCCACGCTTTCCGGTGGCCAGCAGCAGCGCGTTGCCATTGCGCGTGCGCTGATGCAAAAAGCCAAAGTTATTCTCGCCGATGAACCCATTGCGTCACTGGACCCTGAATCCGCCCGTATCGTGATGGAAACCCTGCTCGATATTAATCAAAAAGACGGCATCACCGTGGTGGTCACACTGCATCAGGTGGATTACGCCCTGCGCTATTGCCAGCGCGTCATAGCGCTACGTCAGGGACATGTTTTCTACGACGGGGAAAGCGCGCATTTAGAACGCGAACAAATTGAACATCTCTATCGCGGCGTAAACCGCGTCAATGTTTCTACCCCTGAAACCGAAGCCGTTGCGGCTTAATTCGAACCTTCAACATGCTCATAGGGAGTCATCACATGACTTACAAAACGGTAGCCGCGCTGGCTTTCACCAGCATGTTCAGCGTCTGTACCCTGCTTGGCACAGCACACGCTGAAGAACAGGCTCCGGCGCTCAACTTCGGCATTATTTCGACAGAATCCCAACAAAACCTAAAACCGCAGTGGGACCCGTTCCTCAAGGATATGGAGAAAAAGCTGGGTATGAAGGTCAATGCCTTCTTCGCCCCAGACTATGCGGGCATCATCCAAGGCATGCGCTTTAACAAAGTCGATATCGCGTGGTATGGCAACCTCTCGGCGATGGAAGCCGTGGATCGCGCCAACGGACAGGTCTTTGCTCAGACCGTGGCTGCAGATGGTTCACCAGGCTACTGGAGCGTGCTGATCGTGAATAAAGACAGCCCGATCAACAACGTTCAAGAAATGCTGGCCAAGAAGAAAGATCTTACCTTCGGCAACGGTGATCCTAACTCGACCTCCGGTTATTTAGTCCCTGGCTATTACGTTTTCGCCAAGAACAATACCGCCGCCAGTGACTTTAAACGCACCGTTAACGCCAACCACGAAACCAACGCGCTCGCCGTGGCGAACAAGCAGGTTGATGTCGCGACCAACAATACCGAAAACCTCGATCGTCTGAAGCTCACGGCACCGGAGAAATTCAAAGATCTGAAAGTGATCTGGAAATCCCCGTTGATCCCTGGCGACCCTATCGTATGGCGTAAAAACTTGTCAGAGGATGCCAAACAAAAGATCTACGGCTTCTTTATGAATTACGGCAAAACGCCGGAAGAACAGCAGGTTCTCAAAGGCCTGAGCTGGGCACCTTTCCGTCCATCCAGCGATCTTCAACTGGTTCCCATCCGCCAGCTCTCACTGTTCAAACAAACTCAAACGATTAAAGCCAACGAAGGTTTAAGTCCAGCCGACAAAGCAACAAAAACCGCGGCGCTACAGGCTCAAATGGACGATCTCGATCGTCTGAGTTCGGCGCTAAACGCCATGAACAGTTTGAAAACAGCCACTCAGTAATTTGGCCGTCGCCTCCTAGCTCTGCATACAGAAAAGCTGAGCTAGGAGAAAAGCGACGCCAAATTGGAGATACAGATGCAAACCACTCAATCCACCGCAGCCTTAGTGCCCGAGCAAAAGCGTAGCTGGTTTAGCCTTTTCACCGGCGCCATTCTACTTGCGGTTCTCGCTTGGTCTTGGCACGGCGCGGAAATGGCTCCGCTCACGCTGTTTCGTGATGCAGGCAATATGGCGACCTTTGCCGCCGATTTCTTCCCGCCCGATTTTAGCCAATGGCAGCAATATCTTGGCGAAATGCTGGTAACGCTCCAAATCGCCGTTTGGGGAACCGCACTTTCCATCGTGCTATCTATTCCGTTAGGGCTGATGAGCGCTGAAAACCTTGTGCCATGGTGGATCTACCAACCGACTCGCCGACTGATGGACGCCTGCCGCGCCATTAACGAAATGGTATTCGCCATGCTGTTTGTGGTGGCTGTCGGTCTTGGCCCATTTGCTGGGGTGCTGGCGCTGTTTATTCATACCACCGGCGTTTTGGCGAAGCTGTTTTCAGAAGCGGTCGAGGCCATCGAGCCGGGCCCAATTGAGGGCGTCAAAGCCACCGGAGCCAACAAGCTGGAAGAGATCATCTACGGCGTTCTTCCTCAGGTTATGCCGCTGTGGATCTCTTATTCACTCTACCGTTTTGAATCCAACGTCCGCTCCGCCACCGTGGTGGGTATGGTCGGTGCAGGTGGTATCGGCGTCACCTTGTGGGAAGCCATCCGCGGATTTCAGTTCCAGCAAACCTGCGCACTGATGGTGTTCATCATCGTCACGGTCAGCCTGCTGGATTTCATGTCTCAGCGTCTACGCAAGCACTTCATCTGATTAAAGAGGCTTTGTTTGTTATGCACTTATCTAGACATCCGACCAGCTTTCCAACCCGCTACCAAGAGATTGCGGCGTTATTGGAACAAGACCTTCGCCAACATTATCAGTGCGGAGACTATCTTCCCGCAGAGCATCAGCTCGCTGAACGTTATGAGGTGAATCGCCATACTCTGCGCCGCGCCATTGATGAATTAGTCGTTCGAGGCTGGGTGCAACGTCGTCAAGGCGTAGGCGTTTTAGTGTTGATGCGCCCGTTTGATTATCCGCTGCACGCACAGGCTCGCTTTAGCCAGAATCTATTGGAACAGGGCAGCCATCCCACCAGCGAGCGGTTGATCTCGGTGCTTCGCCCTACCGTTAGCCATATTGCCGATGCGCTAGGGATGGAAGAAGGCCAACAGGTTATTCATCTGCGCACCCTGCGTCGCGTCAACGGCGTGCCGGTATGCGTAATCGACCATTTCCTACCGGATCTCAGTTGGTGGGGCACGTTGCAAAACTTCACCAGCGGTTCGCTGCACGGCTACATCCAGCAACATCTTGGCCGTGAACTCAGCCGAACTCAAACCCGCATTAGCGCACGCCGCGCACAGGCCAAAGAGAGCCGACTGTTAGAAATCGCCACTCATGCACCGCTGATGTGTGTTCGTACCTTAAATCACTGTGAAGGCCAGTCACAGCCTGCGGAGTATTCCGTTAGCCTGACGCGTGCCGACATGATCGAACTGACCATGGAGCACTAAATGGACGCCACACCGTCTCACTCTCATTTTTCAATCGCTGAGCGCCAACGCTGGATGGCAACGCTGGCGCACAGCCAGCCCGACGACCTTAATCCGCTGTGGAATGCCCTGCATCTGAACGCTCTGGAGTGGAAAAATATTCGCCCCGCAGAAACCGGCCTCACCCAAATACAGGCGCGTACCGGCGGGAGCGGCCAGCGCTTCTACCTCGGCGATGCCACGCTCACTCGCGCAGTCATTCAGCTCAGCAGCGGCACCTATGGCTACAGCTATCAGCTTGGCCGCGACAAATCTCACGCCGAGCGCTGCGCGTTAATCGACGCCCTGCTGCAAGAACGCGAGCACAACATGACTTTGCTGGAAAACCTGATTAACCCACTCGCCGCACTGCAACAAGAACGACACCAGCAGCGCGCCCAAGAAATTGCAGCTAGCCGAGTGGACTTCTTCACTCTGGTTCGCGGAGATAACTAATGACGTTAATGACCGCTTTTACATTGCCCGTGCATGATGCACAAAACCATTTTCGCCGCCTGCTGAAAGCCATGAGCGAACCCGGCGTGATCGTGAATTTGAATAACACGCCAGAAGGCTGGCTGCCGCTCAACAGCGCCACCACCAGCGTGCTGTTAACCCTGAGTGACCAAGATACGCCAGTATGGCTCACGCCCGAGCTAAGCTCGGAAACCGCGCAGCAAAATCTGCGCTTTCATACCGGCACACCACTGGCCATCGAACCTTCACAGGCAGCCTTTGCGGTCGTGAATGAACAGGTTACCGCTGAACAACTGACTGATTTCGCACAAGGTGAAGATGTTTCACCGGAAACCAGCGCCACGGTGATTGTGCAGGTAAAAAGCCTCAGCGGTGGCCACATGTTGCGCCTGACCGGCCCCGGTATTTTAGAAGAGCGCATGATTGCGCCTCAAATTTCAGACGTCGTGCTCAACGCTTTAACCGAACGTTCGCACAACTTCCCGCTGGGCTGCGATTTCATCTTTACCTGCGGCGAACGTCTGCTTGCCATACCACGCACTACGCTCGTGGAGGTGTTCGATGTACGTAGCCGTTAAAGGGGGCGAAAAAGCCATCGCCGCCGCCCACCGCTTGCAAGAACAGAAGCGCCGCGGATCGACTCAGCTCAATGAGCTCAGCGTGGATCAAATCGATCAGCAACTCACGTTAGCCGTCGATCGCGTGATGACCGAAGGTGGGATCTACGATAGACAGCTTGCCGCACTGGCGATCAAACAGGCCAGCGGCGATCTGGTGGAAGCCATCTTTTTACTGCGCGCCTATCGCACCACCCTACCGCGTCTGGCGGTCAGCGATGCCTTGAACACGCAGGATATACGTTTAGAGCGCCGCATTTCGGCGGTGTATAAAGACCTTCCCGGTGGCCAAGTGCTCGGCCCAACCTATGACTACACCCATCGGCTATTAGATTTCACGCTGTTAGCCAACGGCGAAACGCCAGAAATCAACCGCGATGAAGCGATGAACGAATCGCATAGCCCGCACGTCTTCAGCATGTTGGCGCAGCAAGGGCTGGCACGCGCGGAACACGACAACGGCGCTGAACCCGATGACATCACCCGCACACCGCCGGTTTATCCCTGCTCTCGCTCTTCGCGTTTACAGCAGTTGGTACGCGGTGATGAGGGCTATCTGCTGGCGCTGGGCTACTCCACCCAGCGCGGCTATGGGCGCAACCATCCGTTTGCGGGAGAAATTCGCAGCGGTTATGTCAGCCTGAGTATTACGCCTGAAGAGCTGGGCTTTTCCGTTGATATTGGCGAGCTGTTGCTGACCGAATGCGAAATGGTCAACGGCTTTGTTGCCCAACCCGATGATGCCCCGCATTTCACGCGCGGCTACGGCTTAGTGTTTGGCATGAGCGAGCGCAAAGCGATGGCGATGGCGCTGGTCGATCGTGCGCTTCAAGCCCCCGATTACCAAGAGCAGATCAACGGCCCCGCTCAAGACGAAGAGTTCGTGCTGGCGCACGCCGATAGCGTAGAAGCCGCCGGTTTTGTCTCCCACCTTAAATTACCGCACTACGTTGATTTTCAAGCCGAGCTGGAATTACTCCACCGTTTACAACAGGAATTCAATGACCGTCAGGAGAATGCACATGACTAACGTGCTAACCGGTTACAGCTTAGCGGGCTATAACTACGGCTATCTCGATGAGCAGACCAAACGTATGATCCGCCGCGCGATCCTCAAAGCCGTGGCGATCCCCGGCTATCAGGTGCCCTTTGGCGGACGAGAAATGCCGATGCCCTATGGCTGGGGAACCGGCGGAATTCAGCTTACCGCCAGCGTGATTGGTGAAGCAGATACCTTAAAAGTGATCGATCAGGGCGCAGACGACACCACCAATGCGGTATCGATCCGCCGTTTCTTCCAGCGCGTTACCGGCATTGACACCACCGAAGTGACCACCGACGCTACGCTTATTCAAACTCGCCACCGCATACCTGAAACGCCGCTGCGCCAAGACCAAATCATCATCTATCAGGTTCCAATGCCTGAGCCACTGCGTTTTATCGAACCGCGTGAAACCGAAACGCGAAAAATGCATGCGCTGGAGGAGTATGGCGTCATGCAGGTGAAACTGTATGAGGACATCGCGCGTTTTGGCCACATCGCGACCACCTATGATTATCCCGTGAAGGTCAATCATCGCTATGTGATGGCTCCCTCCCCCATTCCAAAATTTGATAATCCCAAGATGAACATGATGCCCGCGCTTCAGTTGTTTGGTGCCGGACGCGAAAAACGGATCTACGCCGTTCCCCCATACACCAAAGTGGAAAGCCTCGACTTCGACGATCATCCGTTCAGCGTGCAGCAATGGGATCAGCCCTGCGCGATTTGCGGATCGCAGCACAGCTATTTGGATGAAGTGGTGCTCGACGATCAAGGCTCCAGAATGTTCGTCTGCTCCGACACTGATTTTTGCCGCCAGCACAGCGAGGCCAATGCGCAATGAACGCCACAGACTCGATCTTCTCAGCGCCAGCCGACGATCTGCCGCTGCTTTCCGTGAACAATCTGACCCACCTGTATGCGCCGGGCAAAGGCTTTAGCGATGTCTCTTTCGATCTCTATCCGGGCGAAGTGTTGGGGATCGTCGGAGAGTCGGGATCCGGTAAAACAACGCTGCTGAAATCCATCTCTGCACGCCTCACCCCGCAGCAGGGAGAGATTCGCTATTTGAGCGCCCAAGGCGTTCAGGATTTATACGCCATGAGCGAAAGCGATCGCCGTCGCCTGTTACGTACCGAATGGGGCGTGGTGCATCAGCATCCGCTCGACGGGCTACGTCCGCACGTTTCGGCCGGTGGCAATATCGGCGAGCGCTTAATGGCCGTAGGCCAGCGCCATTACGGCAATATTCGCGCCGAAGCCATGCGTTGGCTGGAAGACGTGGAGATCCCAGCCACGCGCATTGACGATCTACCCACCACGTTTTCAGGCGGGATGCAGCAGCGCCTGCAAATAGCGCGCAATTTGGTGACTCATCCACGCGTCGTATTTATGGATGAACCCACCGGCGGGCTTGATGTTTCAGTACAGGCTCGCCTGCTCGATCTGCTGCGCACGTTGGTGGTCGAGCTTCAGTTAGCCGTAGTGATTGTGACCCATGATCTCGGCGTGGCTCGCCTGCTGGCGCATCGTTTGCTGGTGATGAAGCAAGGCAAAGTGGTTGAGAGCGGACTGACGGATCGCGTATTAGACGATCCTCATCATCCGTATACCCAGTTGTTGGTTTCTTCCGTTTTACAAAATTGAGCAAAAAATCATGACCATAACAACACGCTTGCGCGTAGAGAATCTGAGTAAAACCTTTGTCCTGCATCACCAAAATAGTATTCGTCTGCCGGTGCTTTCAGACGCGTCATTGGAAGTGAACGCCGGTGAGTGCGTGGTTTTGCACGGTCATTCAGGCAGCGGGAAATCAACGCTGTTGCGGTCGCTTTATGCCAACTATCTACCCGATGAAGGCAGCATCTGGGTACAGCATCAGGGTGAATGGCTGGATATGGTGCAAGCCCCAGCAAGGCAGATCCTCGCCGTGCGTCGCAAAACGATCGGCTGGGTCAGCCAGTTTCTGCGCGTGATCCCACGCATTAGCGCATTAGACGTAGTGATGCAGCCGATGCTTGAACTGGGCTACGAACGTCAGGCCTGTGAACAAAAATCGGCGGCGTTATTAACCCATCTCAACGTTCCCGAACGCCTCTGGCATTTGGCACCTTCCACCTTTTCCGGCGGCGAGCAGCAGCGCGTAAATATCGCTCGTGGATTCGTGGTTGATTATCCGATTTTGTTGCTCGATGAACCGACGGCGTCGCTCGATACCACCAATAGCGCCGCGGTGGTGAGTTTGATCGATCAAGCCAAAGCACGTGGTGCCGCTATCGTCGGGATCTTCCATGATGAAGCCGTGCGCGACCATGTTGCAGATCGTCTGCATGTGATGACTGAATAGCGGAGCAAAACCATGATCGTGAACAATGTAAAACTGGTGCTGGAAAATGAAGTGGTGGCAGGTTCGCTTGAGGTTCAAGACGGTGTGATCCGCGCCTTTGCCGATAGCGATAGCCGTTTACCCGAAGCCATCGATGGCAACGGCGGCTGGCTGCTGCCTGGCTTGATTGAGCTACATACCGATAATTTGGACAAGTTTTTCACTCCACGACCTAAGGTCAGCTGGCCTGCGCATTCTGCCATGAGCAGCCACGATGCGCTGATGATTGCCTGTGGGATCACCACGGTGCTGGATGCCGTAGCTTTGGGTGACGTGCGCGACGGCGGCGATCGCTTAGATAATCTGGAAAAAATGATTAACGCAGTGATCGACAGCCAGCAGCGCGGCGTCAATCGCGCTGAGCATCGCCTACACCTGCGCTGCGAACTCCCTCATCACAGCACGCTTCCCCTGTTCCAACAACTGGTGGAGAAACGCGGCGTGTCTCTGGTGTCATTGATGGATCACTCTCCCGGCCAGCGCCAATTCGTTAACCCGCAGAAATATCGCGAATATTTTCAGGGCAAATACCATCTCAGCGATGAGCAGATGGATGCCTATGAACGTGAACAGCTGGAGAATGCTGAGCGCTGGTCACAGCCCAATCGCCATGCCATCGCTGATCTCTGCCGCACGCGCGGTATTGCGCTCGCCAGCCATGATGATGCCACCGAAGCACATGCCGATGAATCACATCAGTTAGGCAGCGTGATTGCCGAATTCCCCACCACGGTAGAGGCGGCACATGCATCACATCAGCGCGGCTTGCAGGTCATGATGGGCGCACCCAATATTGTGCGGGGCGGCTCGCATTCCGGCAACGTTGCGGCTCATGAATTGGCTTCACTCGGCGTATTGGACATTCTGTCATCCGACTATTATCCCGCGAGCCTGTTGGATGCCGCGTTTTGCGTAGCCGCCAGCGAGAACAATACGTTTACGCTGCCTCAGGCAATGTCATTAGTGACACGCAATCCGGCGAAAGCGTTGGGGTTGTCCGATCGTGGCGTGCTTGCGGAAGGCAAAAGAGCGGATTTGGTATTAGCTCAACGCCACGGCGAACATATTCATGTGAATCACGTCTGGCGTGAAGGGATACGGGTGTTCTAATGGCAAAATTAATTTATCTGGTAGGCGCGTCGGGCTCAGGTAAAGACAGTTTGCTTCAGGCGTTACGCGAGCAGCAAACCACGCCGTTGCTCGTCGCCCATCGCTATATTACTCGGGCCTGCCATGCAGGCTCGGAAAATCACATCGAGCTCAGTGAAAAAGAGTTTATGCAGCGGCGCAGCCAAGGACTTTTTGCGCTGCACTGGCAGGCTAATCAGCATTATTATGGGTTGGGTATAGAAATAGATCAGTGGCTAGCTCAGGGGATTAGCGTGGTGGTCAACGGTTCTCGCGCCCATCTGCCTATCGCCCGCGAGCGCTATGGCAATCGAATGCAGGCCATGTGTTTGCAGGTTTCTCAAGCCACTTTACGCCAGCGTTTATTAGCGCGAGGACGCGAAACGCCGCTGCAAATAGAGCAGCGTTTGCAGCGTGCACAGGATTATCAATTACCGGAAAGCGTACGCTGTGACTATCTGAATAATAATGAAGATTTGCAGCATACGCTGCAGGAGTTTTTGCGCCTCGTAGAGCGCACTATTGCCGTTTCCGTTTAATTTTTTGTTTCGTCATCACGTAGAGGTTCTGTATGCCAGAGACGACTTCTCCCCATATCATTTTACGCCCCGCCACCGCGCAGGATGAAGGCACGGTGTATCACCTGATGTATGAGCTTGAGCAATGTGAGTTTGACCGCCTCGCTTTCGCCAAAGGCTATGCGCTCAATTTGGCCAATCCGAATATGCACTATGCGTTAGCCACGCAGAACGCCGAGGTGCTGGGTTTTATTAGCCTTCATCTGCAATATCATCTGCATCACGTCAACTGGATTGCCGAAATTCAGGAATTGATCATTACGCCGCAGGCACGTGGCGCTGGCGTGGGTAAACGGCTGTTGCGTTGGGCAGAAGATACGGCGCGTGAATTAGGGGCGGAACAGACCGAACTCTCCACCCGCGCAACGCGTTATGACGCGCATCGTTTTTATCAGCGTGAAGGCTATCTTCACACGCATTTTCGCTTCGTTAAGCCGCTGTCGGATCAGTAACGATGTCCAAGCTTACTCTCACATTTTTAGGCACCGGCGGAGCACAGCAGGTGCCCGCTTTTGGCTGTCAGTGTATGGTCTGTCTGCGCGCCAGAGAACAGCCGCAATATCGGCGAAAACCTTGTAGCGCCATGCTGGAGTATAACGGCAGCCGAACGCTGATTGACGCAGGTTTGCACGACCTAACTGAACAGTTTACACCTGAACAAATTAGCCAGTTTTTGCTAACGCATTACCATATGGACCACGTTCAGGGATTATTCCCGCTGCGCTGGGGCGTGGGTGAACCCATTCCCGTTTATGGGCCGCCGGATGAAATGGGCTGCGACGATCTGTTTAAGCATCCCGGCATACTTGATTTCAACCATACGCTTACGGCGTTTGAAACCATCCAGCTGCAAGGATTGAGCATCACACCGCTTCCGCTCAACCATTCAAAACTCACTTTTGGTTATCTATTCACAACGCCCCATCATCGAATCGCCTATCTGACAGATACCGCAGGCTTGCCCGAAGCTACCGCAGATTTTTTGTGCCAGCAGTCGCCGGAAATCATGATTATCGACTGTAGCCATGAGCCACGCCCAAGCACGCCGAAAAACCACAGCGATCTCAATACGGTGATAGCGTTAAAACAGCGGATAGGCTGCGAGAAAATTTGGCTGACCCACATTAGCCATCAGTTTGATGCGTGGATGCTAGAGAATTCGCTGCCCGAGGGTATTGAAGCGGCCAGAGATGGATTAACGCTGACCGCAGATGAGGGTAACTATGATTGTAATGTCGATCGTTTAAAAGACCGAGATACACGGGTCTAGCATACCGCGGGGCACTCCGGCGGCTTACGCCGCTACGACCCCATCGGCATGCTCCCCCTAAAATCGGGCTTAAGCTCTATTGAGAATATTTTTGAATCTGTTCTGACTCGATGATCTGCAAGCGATAAGGCGCTGGATTACGTGCAGATTTCAGCATCGCCATTGCTACGGCTGAAGCCTCGACGGCTTTCCATTTCTCGGGCAACAGCTTAAAGATGGGTTCTGAAATTTGCTCTAACAATCGTGGTTTTGGCCTATCGCCTTGTAACATTGACGGACGCACTATCGTGAGATGCTGCCACGCTTGCAGCTCCAACGCTTTCTCCATTTCCCCTTTCGTGCGGCTATAAAGGAACGAAGACTGTGGATTCGCGCCAAGCGCACTCACTACTGAATAGTGCTGGCAGCCATTTTTTAGCGCCACCGACCCACACTCAACCACCAGCGTGTAGTCTACATAGCGGAATGCGGCATCGCTGCCGGCATCTTTGCGCGTGGTACCCAAGCAACAAAATGCGATATCAATAGGGGTCGTCCATGTTGCCATCGTCGCGCATAAATCATCTGCAACCGGATTCACCAGTTTTTCTGACGGCGGTAAGGGCCTACGCGTTGGGGCATAGATTTTGCTGATGCCTGAATCTTGTTCTAGAAGTTTGAGTAATTCACTTCCGACTAAACCCGTCGCGCCTAACAATAAAATTTTCATCCGTTTTCCTCCCTGTCTTGAGTATAACGCGAGAAAAGCAGGAGGTAAGGACTTCAAGCAATTAGTTTCAGTGATATATATCTAACTTTTCCGTCGTCATAATGATTATGTCGCCATTATTCCTGCGCAGGGGTTCGCTCCCAGCGAATTTTCTTCGCAAAGCCTAATTTATTGTCCGTCATTTTTATCTGGTTGAGCGAAAGCTGCCAAATAGGCGCAGACATTAAACGGGCGGCGGGAAATTGCTGGTAATAGCGGCTTCGGGCTAGATGCTCATTTTCACCTTCTAATATCATGGCCTCACCCGAAAATTGCAGCCCACGGATCAGCGCAATAGTTTTGGTTTGATGCGCGATGGTTCCCGCGACCCGAGGATTTTTAAGCAACATCCCTCCGTGACGGGTGCGCGTTTCCGTCATGAAATAGAGCGCCATACGCTCTTCATCAAAGACGTAGAAACAGTTGGCACACCACATTTCCCCCTCCCAACAAGTTCCAAGCGTTAACACATGCTGGGCATGCAGGAAGCGGCAAATATGCTCTTTATCAGTCGTCATGGGTGGGTCTCACAGGCCGTGATGGATAAGGGTATAATGTCATGAAACGGCTAACCGATTAAATCCTAATGACTACCGAACCTCATGAAACCCGTTGGTATCTTTATCTCATACGCACCGCATCAGGCGCGCTTTATACCGGTATTACCACCGACGTAGAACGCCGCTACCAGCAGCATCAGAATGGAACAGGTGCGAAGGCATTACGCGGTAAGGGACCATTACAGTTGGCATTTTCATGCTTAGTGGGTGAGAGAGGACAAGCTTTGCGATTGGAATATCGTATCAAGCAGCTAAATAAAGCACAGAAGGAGAAATTGGTGACGGAAAGACCAGAATTGCTAGAGGAATGGTTTAGGATCTCGTAATTAAACAAGAAAGTTTATTAATGCAGGAAAAAATATGCGGCTCCCCTTTGGCAATTTACTGTTGCTCTAGCGGTGGAGCCGTAAAGAACGGCTGGTTTTTCTTTATAGCGCCCTGGTGAGGCGAAATCAGCATCTTCAGACAGAGCGCCACAAACAGCGAAGGTTTACGAGGCACGTTGTTATTTGTTTAACTCTGTCACATTCAATATAAACACTGTGCGTCAATGTGGGAACGGGTGAAAACCACCCTTGAAACACTTTAACAAAAGTGATACTAAATTTGGTTTAGCTCAATTCCTTTAATTACAACCCTAATTATTTACATGCAAAGGTATATTTCACCATGAACATCAATATTACGGATGCGCCAAACCCGCAGGATGAAGAGTATGTCATTGACAGTCTCTGGGCGCACAATAGCAAAACCGAAGCCGTCGATATTCATCCGCTATTTTTAACCGTCACTGACGACAAGGGAAAAATCGTTGCGGGTTTGGTTGCAAGAACCTGGTGGGGCGGGCTTGAAGTTCAATATCTGTGGGTCAGCGACGAATACCGTAAAAGTGGATATGGTCGCCAACTGATGGAAAATGCTGAAAAAGAGGCGCTAAAGCGCGGTTGTCACATGGCTTATGTCGATACTTTCGATTTCCAAGCCAGAGGTTTTTATGAAAAGTTAGGCTATCGTGTATATGGTGATTTAGGCGGATATGCTCACAGATTTACGCGGCACTATCTGGCAAAAGAACTCTAATACATTCTTGAGCGGAGAGGTTGTCATGGATTTGCCCGACAAAAATAATGAAATTTATTTCAAGGGCCTGATTGCCATGATGGAACACTTGAGTGAACCGTGGGGCATCAAAGATCTGCACTCTCGCCATGTCTATATGAATCAGGCAGCTTATCTCTATACCAATACCCCGCTTGATTTCGATATCGAAGGTAAAAGGGACGATGAATTCCCCGCCCATTGGGCTGAGCTCTCTCCTGAATTTATAGAGCACGATAAAAGAACTGAAGAATCTCAGGATCGCGTCACAGTAATAGAAACACATTACTGGTACGGGAAAGAATTCCTCATGCCTTATATCAGTGAAAAATTGCCTATTTTTAATGAGAAAAAAGAATTAATCGGTGTGATGTGGAATGCCAAACCGCTTAATAGCCTATCTCCGTTCAAATATATAAACCAACAGAAACCCAGTATCCTCACCACTGAAATTAATAATACAACGTTCACTCGTTCAGAATTAGACGTTATATTTTTAATGCTGCAACGACGTTCAGTTAAAGAAATCGCAAAAATATATAACATCAGCACCAAAACAATAGAAAACAGAATATATACCATCTACCAAAAATCTGATGTCCATACGCAGCAACAATTTGAGGAGTTTTGCAAAGTTGCGCACTTGGATAATTATATTCCCGACCGGCTAGTGGCAAAAGGGATTCAGTTTATCTAAACAACAAGGGTATACCTTATCGTGATCAAAATTGAAGATTATCCATTGAGCAGAGTGCCACAGGATAAAAGGGTTTCATTTTTAAGCGTCGCTATCGTTCATATGGGTATGTTGACCGCGCTAGATCAGTTCATGCTTGGCGCGGTATTGGGTAATTCCATGTCGCTAACGGATGCATTTACGGCCATCTTGATCGGCAGCGTCATATTTGGCGTTGTCACCTACGGCCTCGGTTTGGCAGGGATGCGCGAAGGCATATCCGGCAGCCTGTTGGCGCGCTGGTGTGGTTTTGGTCGTTTGGGTTCAGTGCTTATCGGCGTGGTTGTCGCCGTCAGTTTGCTCGGCTGGTTTGGGATTCAAAACGCCATTTTTGCTAAATCCTTGGACTTTGCACTCGGTCACAAGCTCGGCTTTGGCTGGGCCGCGGCCTTATCCGGCAGTTTCCTCACCATATTGGTCGCATTTGGTTTCAAGGCCTTGCGCATTGCAGCCAGAATCGCCGTGCCGATGTTTATTCTGCTGGTCGCCTATATATCCTTTCATGTTTTATCTGGCCATAATTTGCCTGAAATTATGCAACTTGCGCCGCATGGTGAACCGCTATCTATCAGCGCCGGTATTACGATCGTCGTGGGTGGCGCGATTGTCGCCAGTCTGATGACGCCTGATTTAACGCGTTACTCTAAAAACAAGAAGCATGTGTTGGGCGTGACTATCGCCACCATCGTTGCCGGTGAGTTTATCATCAATGGTTTGGCGATTCTGATTGCCAAGACCTTAGGCACTGCGGACGTAGTCACGATCATGGCTCAAGCTGCGGGTGGTGCCGGTCTGCTAGTCGTGGTGTTCTCGACATTAAGAGTTAACGATCTCAACCTCTACTCGTCTTCACTCGGCATCGTGAATGCGGTCGAAGGACTGACCGGCAAGAAGCTAAAATACATCTCTACCACGCTGGTCATTGGTTTTCTAGGAACCACGCTTTCCGTGCTGGGTATTCTGGATCGTTTTGTTGATTTTCTTACCGTTCTGGGCGTGGTTTTCCCACCGATTATCGGCATTATGTTGGTGGACTATTTTATCCTGCGTTCTCATCGCCATATTTTGGACAAGACTCGCGCGGCAGGGAAACTGCCGAATGACAGCCAAACGCCGGTTATTGGTTGGGCTGCTATTATCGCCAGCATTGTCGGGAGTGTTGTGGGGCTGGTTACCGAATGGGGCATTCCAACGATCAATTCGTTGCTTGCCGCCAGCTTGATATATTGGCTGTTTAAAGTCGCGGTCAATCGCAATCAAAAACCCGTTGAGACAGAAGCCGCCTAGTTTTGCCTTATAAACTCTGGATACTCCCTGAAAATGGGGAGTATCCAGAGGTGTCAAACTCAGCCGCGTCCAAACGGGGCTGAATACTCAACCACCCCTTTGCAGTTTTCCATTTCACCATCGGCTAATGGGTAAACCTGAAACGACGCTTCAGTGCCAGGAAGTCTGCTACGCAAACCATGTTCTGCGGCATTCTGAAAACCAAAACGACTGAAATAGGCCGGTTCACCAAGCACGACAACGGCGGAATAACCAAATTCATTCAGAGAGTCTAAACCTTCATAAATGATTTTTTCTGCCAGCCCCTGACGGCGGTGGGCTTCATCCACCACTACCGGTGCCAAACCTACGCATTGGCGGTCTTCACCATCAACATAAACCGGGCTGAAAGCCGCGTATCCAACCACGCCGCCCTCTTCATCGGTGGCAACAACGCCTAGCGTTAGCAGGCCATCCTCACGCAGACGATGTACAAGCTCTGCTTCTTCACTGGTTGGGAACGCGTTGCGTAGCAGCTGATCGATACCAGCAGCATCAACAGGAATTTCAACGCGAATTAGCATGGTGAAACCTCTTGGGTAGCGGGCGGTGATGCTTCTTTCATGCCTGCATCAACGAATTCAGCCAACTGTAACAGACCAAAACGCAGCGGCTTAGGCATGGCATCTAAATCTATCGCATCCATCAAGTTTTTGACATATAAGCCAAGCTCAGTATCACCTTCGATACGTAAGCGACGTTGGAAAAACAGCGTATCAGGATCTTCTTTACGTGCCGCAATCAGAATCAAATCGTTGGCATCTGCGCTGAAGCTTACGTCGGCCTCTTGATGCTGGCTGACCTGTAATTTGCCTTGGTTAACGGTGACAAACCACTTTAAGCCAAGATCGCGTACTTCGACCTTCAGCCAACGATCTTCCAGAAATTCAAGCTCATCATCCTCAAGCGCCTGACGAAATTGCCAGCCCAGCAGTTGTTCCAGCACCTGTCGTTGTAAAGCAAACGGCGTGAATTTTAACGGGACGCTTAAAAACGCCGGGCCTTGACGCACTAAACGTGCTCGTAATTTTTCCAACACTGGAATGACTCCTTTTGATACGGGTGCGGGTATTTTGCCACATTAACAGCGCAAGACAGCGCGCTATATCAACAAAACGAACCCTTATTAGTTTGGCACGCATAGAGCGTGAAAATAATTTGGGTAAAGAATAACCGCCATGTTGCTGCTGTCAACACGCGAGAAACTGCCTCAAATCAAAACGGCTGATGAATGGGTTATCTAGAATGATCGCCATTAAAATTATCACTCAGGGTTCAACCGATCACCTGTTGTCATTAATTGCCACTCATCGCTAACGTGGCTTGTTCAGGAATGATATATGGAGTTGCTTTGCCCCGCCGGAAATTTACCTGCCCTGAAGGCAGCGATCGATAACGGCGCAGACGCCGTTTATATCGGTTTAAAAGATGATACCAATGCACGGCATTTCGCTGGCTTGAACTTCACCGAGAAAAAACTTCAGGAAGCCGTTAGCTATGTGCACCGCCACAACCGCAAATTGCACATCGCGATTAACACCTTTGCCCACCCTGACGGCTATGCCCGTTGGGAACGTGCCGTAGATATGGCCGCGCAGCTGGGAGCTGACGCGCTCATTTTAGCCGATCTCGCTATGCTCGAATATGCCGCCGAGCGCTATCCGCACGTGGAACGTCACGTGTCCGTTCAGGCTTCGGCAACCAATGATGAAGCCATCCGTTTCTATAAACAGCACTTTGACGTGTCGCGTGTGGTACTACCGCGCGTACTGTCGATCCATCAGGTGAAACAGCTGGCACGCACCAGCGAAGTTCCGCTGGAAGTCTTTGCTTTTGGCAGCCTGTGCATTATGGCTGAAGGTCGCTGTTACCTGTCATCTTATCTCACCGGTGAGTCACCAAACACCGTTGGAGCCTGCTCTCCAGCTCGCTACGTGCGCTGGCAGCAAACCCCTCAAGGCATGGAATCACGCCTGAATGACGTGCTTATCGATCGCTATGAAGATGGCGAGAACGCCGGGTATCCAACGCTGTGTAAGGGTCGTTATATGGTTGATGGCGAGAAATATCATGCGCTTGAAGAGCCTACCAGCCTGAATACTCTCGAGCTTCTGCCTGATTTGCTGGGCGCAAATATTGCCTCGGTGAAAATTGAAGGCCGCCAGCGTAGCCCCGCCTACGTGAGCCAAGTGGCGAAAGTATGGCGTCAGGCCATCGATCGCTGCCAGAAAGATCCAGAAGGCTATAAAGCCGAGCAAAGCTGGATGGATAGCCTTGGCGCAATGGCCGAAGGAACTCAAACCACATTGGGTGCCTATCACCGGAAATGGCAGTAAGGAGCTGAAAGCATGAAATATTCTCTAGGAGCCGTGCTCTATTACTGGCCAAAAGCCGAAATTGAACGCTTTTACCAAGCCGCAACACAAAGCGAAGCCGATATTATCTACCTCGGTGAGACCGTGTGTTCGAAGCGTCGTGAAATGAAAGTGGCTGATTGGCTGGACGTTGCCAAACAGGTGGCACAGTCGGGAAAACAGGTTGTTATCTCTACGCTTGCGTTATTGCAGGCACCTTCGGAGCTTAATGAGCTGAAGCGCTATGTTGAAAACGGTGATTTCCTGATTGAAGCCAACGATCTGGGCACAGTAAACATGGCCGCCGAACGCAAATTACCGTTTGTGGCAGGACATGCGTTGAACTGCTATAACGCCGTCACACTGCGCTTATTACACAAACAGGGCATGATGCGTTGGTGTATGCCGGTTGAGCTTTCTCACGACTGGCTGAAAAACGTGATGGCACAGTGCGAAGATCTGGGCATCCGTAATAAGTTTGAAGTGGAAGTGCTGAGCTATGGCCATCTGCCTCTAGCCTATTCTGCACGCTGCTTTACCGCGCGTTCGGAAGATTTGCCCAAAGATCAGTGTGAAACTTGCTGTATCAAATACCCTCAAGGTCGCCGCGTGTTATCACAGGAAAATCAGCAGGTTTTCGTGCTTAACGGCATTCAGACCCAGAGCGGATATTGTTATAACCTCGGTAATAACCAGCTCGAAATGCAGGGGCTGGTAGACATCGTGCGTTTATCGCCAGAAAGTATGGATACGCTCAGCGTGCTGAGCCAGTTCCGTGCGAATGAACGAGGCACTCAACCATTAACGTTGGAAAATCGTGCCGACTGTAACGGCTATTGGCAGCGCGTTGCTGGGCTCGAACTCGTTCAGTAATCCTCTGTTTGTAAGTGAAAATGGGAGCCTAGGCTCCCATTTTTATACTGCTCATTATAACGCGTAACTTACGATGCTTTTTTAGCCATAATCTCAATAATCTGCGTATCCGTTTGCTGCATTGAGTGGCAGGCTAACGCACAAAGATTAGCAATCGAGCTGTCTACATCGTCGGTCACAATACCTTCGTTACCGGTTACACAGCTGTTGTCCAGCGCCATCAGCACGGCTTTATAAGCGGCAGACACGCTGGTTGATACTTTCATCGCACAGCTATTCGATGCGCCATCACAAATCATGCCGCTCACGTCACCAATCATGCTGCTAATTGCCATGGCTACCGTTTCATAGCGCCCTTCAATCAACCATGCGATCCCTGCAGCAGCCCCCATTGACGCAGTAGTTGCGGCACAAAGTGCTGAAAGCGTTGGCAACTGGCTATGGATATAGATTGCCGTGAGATGTGACAGCATTAACGCACGCGTTAGCTGCTCTTCGCTGGCACCGAGGTACTCAGCCACCACCACCACTGGCATAGTGGCCGCAATGCCCTGATTACCCGATCCTGAATTACTCATGGCCGGCATTACTGCGCCGCCCATGCGCGCATCAGAAGCCGAAGAAGTACGGATCATGATATCGGTGAGTAAATCACGCGCTAATAATCCGCGTTCACGCTGGCGCTGTAGCGTCGCGCCGATGTGCAAGCCATATTGGTTGCTAAGGCCTTCTAGCGACAGTGCCTTATTCAACGTGGCGGCTTCTAGAATAAAATGGATGCGTTCCAACGGCACGTTAACCGCAAAATCGAATACCTGTTTTAGCGACGCTTTTTTCAGGCAGTAGCCTTCTTGGCAAGGCTCTGCGCCGCCGTTCTCTGCGTTGAGGCAAGCATCAAACAGTACTTCACCGTTTTTGACGATCTTAATCACGTTAGTATGACCATCGGCAATCGTGACGCAGACTGACTCCGTAGGGCCAAACACCGTGACCTGAGAGAATAAAATGTGCTCGCACGGCTGTTGGATACCCACGGTGACGGCGCCGCTCGCCAGAAGCGACTTCCCTGCCGCTATCGACTCTGGCGTTGCATGTTTGAGCACTTCCAACCCTGCGTTGGCATCACCACCGATTGCCCCTACAGCCGCGGCAATCGGCAGCCCAACCATCCCCGTACCAGGCACGGTAACGCCCATACCATTTTTCATCAGGTTAGGCGAAACGCGTGCTTCGATACGTTCAACGGATTCAGGAAGATATGAAGCGGCAACGGCGGCAGCCAACGCCAAAGAGACTGGCTCTGTACAGCCTACCGCGGGCTTAACTTCTTGCTGTACCGCGCGAATAAACTCATTCCACAATTCATCGCGTGATTCGGTACACAACAGATTTTCGCTTTCATACTTGCTCATAATTCAGACCTTAATAACAAGACTACAAAAATATTCAGTTTTAATTTATTAGGAGAAGGCTAGGAATGGAGAAACACATAACAGCAGCCCGGTAATAATAATAATGGTTAGCGAAGTGCCTTTATATTTATGCAAAGCAGGCACTTTGTAGACTAAATAAGCAGGAATTAAGCAGCCCACCATCCCAAATATTGGGCTACAGATGGAGGTAAAACTTAATACTGGTGCGTTAAGAATGATGGCACTCCAAGCCAATAGAATGGCGAACAACATAATTCCATTCTGAACCCATTTTTCATTGATCTTTTCGGCAGGCATACGACGACGCAGAATATTCATCACGATACCCTGCGTTGCCTCACGGAAGCCTAAATAAACGCCAAAGAAAGCGGTCATTACGGCAAAGATATTCAGAATAACGCTGACTACCGTTGCCCAACTCCCAGGGAAGAATTGCGCAGCAATAGCGAGAGCAGATATGTTTTGCTCGTAGGCTTTAACCGCTTCGTCGTGGCCCATCGCCAAGGTGAAAGAAACCGCGTAGAAGAATACCGTGACGAATAGAACACCAAAGGCAATATTCATTGCTCGCAGCGCTTTATGGCGAGCAACCTCACGTGATTTTTCTTTAGAGCGATAAGAAATCACCATCGGGCTAAGAGTTTGAATAAACAGAATAGACGTTAGAGTAAACGGCAACGTGATGATGGCATTTTTGATCAGCAACCCCATCGGCGGTAACGCTCCTGCATTGTACAGATGCCACATACCCACCATCGAGACACCTAACGCGGCTACCACTAAAAGCTTTGTAAGAACCATAAAGCTGGAGAGCTTAAATAATAGCTTTTCACCACGAGATGAAATGGCAACCAAAATACAAATCAGCACCAGTCCATAAAATGGGTTCTCAGAAAGGAGCCCGTCCGTCACGCCAAAAGTATGTAGATAGGACGCACTATCATTAGTAATCGCCGTTGAATAAACGAACATCCAAATAACCAACATGACGAAATATAATGCGCCTAACAAAATACCCCAGTTTTTACCTAAGTATCCGCTGATTACACTCGGATAATCTTTGCACTCTGGTGATTCAGCCAATGTATTAATGAACAAACGCTGGAATAAATACATCGCAGGATAACCAATAATGGAAGAGAGTAAGAAAACCCATAATCCCATTAGCCCCACCTGAACCGGTAAAAAGACAATACCGGCGCCAATTGCCATACCAATACTCATAATGATCCAACCGGCGTCCGTGCTATCAAACTTGATGGCCTCACGCCATTCGCTTTCGGACATGCCTCCACGACTATTGGCAGAAAGATCGTTCACAACGACACTGCTATTCTCTGATGCTGTTTCCATAATAATTCTCGCTCGCCATATCCCGTCATACTTCAAACTGCATTAGTGCTAAATGCGATAGTTCACTACCGTCTCGACGCAGTTCTCAATATTTTGGGTATTTTTATGTGTAGGTTTTATTTTCTTTTTAATGTACAGACGTAATATGCAGGCTTTTTATTATGCAGAAATGATACGCCGGCCAAGGGAGAATATTTTTTCAACTACGTCCCCCATAATGGCAGTTCGTGAGAAAAATATTCTCCAAAAAGAGAATAAAACTAAAAATTTAACTCTAAAAATACGGTTTTATAAAAGCGCTGACCTGAATGCAAATATGAAAAATCCTAATTATATGAATAATAAAGAAATTTCATTTTATGCGTCATAACTAAAGATGTAACGCCTTAACGACATAGGAAATTTTTGTGATATACAGCAAGTTGGGGGAGTGGAAAAACAAAGAACAAAGCCCTACTAATATGATGGTTATCACACAATAAACGATAAGAACTCTCGCATCAGTCGTTTGCTCTGTAGTTTGTTGAATAAATGAAAACAGTTAGAATATTAAGCTAGATTTTCTGAATAAGTGGTTCAGGCTTCGATTATGACTCAAACTCACTCATTGAAATAGCACGCTAATCCACAACCAGCTATTGATTAATTATCACATATGATTAACATCAACCTAAAACCAGACCAATTGGTCTATTTATAGGAATAATGTTATGACTTCTCGTTCCGTACCCTTTTCAGTTCTCGACCTTTCCCCAATCCCTAAAGGGGCAACGGCTCGTGATGCATTTCATCGTTCGCTGAGTCTGGCTCAGCATGCTGAGAACTGGGGTTTTCATCGCTACTGGCTGGCTGAGCATCACAACATGACAGGCATCGCGAGCGCCGCTACATCGGTGCTGATTGGTTACATCGCTGGCGGAACCAAAACCATTCGCGTCGGTTCAGGTGGCGTGATGCTCCCCAACCATGCTCCACTGGTGATTGCCGAACAGTTCGGCACGCTCGAGTCTCTCTATCCGGGGCGTATTGATTTGGGATTAGGCCGTGCCCCTGGTTCCGATCAAAGAACCATGATGGCTCTACGTCGCAGCCTACACGGAGAAATTGATGATTTCCCTCAGGACGTGCTCGAACTACAGCGCTACTTTGATGAAGTGACCGAGGGTCAGCATGTACAAGCCGTTCCTGGGCAAGGTTTGCACATCCCTATCTGGCTGCTAGGCTCAAGCCTCTACAGCGCGCAGCTGGCCGCTAAGCTCGGATTACCTTTTGCCTTTGCCTCACACTTCGCCCCCGATATGCTGCATCAGGCATTAGCGCTTTACCGTAGCCAGTTCCAACCATCGGCGGCGTTGGCTAAGCCATACGCGATTGTCTGCATCAACGTGGTCGCCGCCGATAGCGAACGCGACGCACGCTTCCTGTTCACTTCAATGCAACAGCAGTTTATTAATCTTCGTCGTGGCAAACCGGGGCCTTTACCTGCTCCAGTACAAGATATCTCCGACTATTGGAGCGGCGGCGAGCAGTATGGCGTTGAACAGGCGCTTAGAATGTCTGTGGTGGGCGATCCCACTCAGGTGAAGAGCGGATTGGAAGCGTTACTACGAGAGACTCAGGCAGATGAAATTATGGTTAACGGGCAGATTTTTGACCATCAGGCGCGTCTGAGATCTTTTGAGATTGTTGCCGATATCAAACCCCATCTGAGCATTCCTGAACTGATTGGCTAAGGCACCTAATGCGCCTTAGCCAGCGCAGGTTTATCGCTGAATGAGATAGCGAATGGTTGGGCCATCTTGTTGGATGTCGAGCACGGTGTAGCCGTGATTCTTGGCATCCAGCGGGATGTTATTAATAGACTGAGGGCAATCGCTCACCACTTCTAAAATCTCACCCGGCTTAAGATTGGGCATCGCTTCTAATGTGGCGACCGCAGGGTACGGACAAGGCTCACCAACCATATCTAAACGATAGTCTGGAATAATCTCTGCGTGTTTCATGCGATCTCCTTAACGGCGTTGTTCACCTGAGTTTTAGTGCGAAAGAAACGTTTTTCCCATGCTACAACCAACAAAAATGCCGCCAGCAGCATAAGGTAAGTCACCAGCAATCCACCCAGCGGGCCAAAGGTTTGCAGCAGATTCACTTTGTCGTATGACGTGGCTAAAGATGGCGCCAAATCGTCCCAGTAATAAGCCAAAATAGTTGCGCCTAGAATGTTACCACAACCAACCCACCAGAAATGTACCTGCCCTTCAACAGCACGATACATCCAGCCAGTTTCACAGCCGCCAGCCAGTACAATACCGAAGCCAAACAGCAGACCACCCAGCACCGCATTTGGCCCTGCCCACATAATTTTTGGCGGTAGTCCCATTTGTACGTAGCTAAAAATACCGATAGCGCTCACCGCCATACCAATGATGATGGCCTTGGCCATATGAGTGCGGCCAGTGATCCATAAATCGCGGAATGCTGAGGTAAAGCAGATTTGAGCACGCTCGATCAGTAAGCCAAAGCCTACGCCAAATAGCATAGCTAACCCTAGCTTAGGCGCATTCATCGCGGTTAAACCGCCCCAAAGGATCACCGCCAAGAAAATGATCATGCCCAAACGAAAACGACGCTTAGCCTGAGCCGGTTTCTGTGTTAACGGAGACGCTGCGCTGACTTTCTGTAATTTAACCGGAATACGGAACATCGGTAGCAAAGTGAAACGAGCACCGAAATAGGAACCCACCGCCGTTGCTAATGCAAAGAACCATGCATGAAGAGAGAACTGAGGAATTCCGGTAAAGAACGCCGCAAGGTTACAGCCCATCGCTAAACGTGCGCCAAAACCAGCGATCATGCCACCTAATACAGCCTGAAAGATGCGGATGCGATGCTGTGGCATACGCAGTTTGACGTTATTAGCCCACAGCGCGGCTGCGAAACAGCCACCGAACATGCCGATAACCATCATGCCGTCAATGCGACCCAGCGGTGAGCCCTCAAGCCCAATGACCTTAAAATAGCCCCATTGCTCAGGATGAGCGCCGAATAACTGTAATACATGTCCGCCCCAGCGGGTAAATTCCCCTGTCACAGCCCAGAACGTGCCGGTGATGCCAAAGTAGTAAGTCGATAAAACACCCGCGGCAATAACCGCAGGGAGCGGTGCCCAGAATTTTATGAGGTATTGCTGTTTGAAGTTTAACCAAGACATGAAGTATCTCCTTGTTATTGCAGTCCCCGACCGGGGAACTGTCTTGAGGTTGTCACCCTCAATCGCCAAGCATGATACGCCGATAAAACGTATTTCAAAGGCAAGAAACAAACTTATGGAAATAACCACACAGAAAGCGGCCAGATAGAGAAAATCAGATAAGTAAAAAGCAAAAAAAAGCCAACCCGAAGGTTGGCTTAATATGTTCTAGTTTAGAACAGCGCGATTATGCGTCGTTGCTAGTCGGAGTACGACGACGTGGCGGCTGTGCTGCATCATCACGACGTGGGCCGCGTGGTGCTGCGCTACGATCGCTGTTACCACGACGGTCATCACGGCGAGGTGCGCCATCACGTCCACCGAAGTTACGACGCTCACCACCTTCACGACCACCACCGAAGTTGCGGCCACCGCGATCGCCAGCTGGGCGTTCACGACGTGGTTCGCGTGCCGGAGCATCACCCATCAGCTGCATGTTCAGCGGCTTGTTGAGGATACGGGTACGGGTGAAATGAGACAGCAGATCACCTGGCATACCTTTAGGCAGCTCGATAGTTGAGTGAGAAGCAAACAGCTTGATGTTACCGATGTAACGGCTGCTGATATCACCTTCGTTAGCGATAGCGCCAACGATATGACGAACTTCAACACCATCATCACGGCCAACTTCAATACGATACAGTTCCATATCACCGGCTTCACGACGTTCACGACGTGGAGCTGCGCCTTCGCGAGCTTCACGTGGCTCACGCTCGCCACGACGAGCGAAACGGTCACCGCCGCGTTCGTTACGATCGTCACGGTCACGGAATTCACGACGTGGACGACGTTCCATAACTGGATCTGGTGGCAGGATCAGAGGACGTTCGCCCTGTGCCATTTTCAGCAATGCTGCGGCCAGAGTTTCCATATCCAGCTCATCTTCCGGCTGCAGTTTAGTCAGCAGATCGCGGTATTTGTCCAGATCGCTGCTTTCCAGCTGCTGCTGAACTTTAGCGGCAAACTTAGCCAGACGACGTTGACCCAGCAATTCTGCATTCGGGATTTCAACTTCTGGAATAGTCAGCTTCATGATGCGTTCAATGTTGCGCAGCAGACGACGTTCGCGGTTCTCAACGAACAGCAATGCGCGACCAGCACGGCCAGCACGACCGGTACGGCCGATACGGTGAACGTAAGACTCTGAGTCCATCGGGATGTCATAGTTAACAACCAGACTGATACGGTCAACGTCCAGACCACGTGCAGCAACGTCAGTTGCAATCAGGATATCCAAACGACCGTCTTTCAGACGCTCCAGAGTCTGCTCACGCAGAGCCTGATTCATATCGCCGTTCAATGCAGCGCTGCTGTAACCGCTACGTTCCAACGCTTCTGCAACTTCCAGAGTGGCATTTTTGGTACGTACGAAGATGATTGCAGCATCAAAATCTTCAGCTTCAAGGAAGCGAACCAACGCTTCATTTTTACGCATACCGAACACAGTCCAGTAGCTCTGGCTGATGTCTGGACGTGTAGTGATGCTTGACTGAATGCGTACTTCCTGTGGCTCTTTCATGAAGCGACGGGTAATACGACGAATAGCTTCTGGCATAGTTGCAGAGAACAGCGCCGTCTGGTGCTGTGCTGGGATCTGCGCCATGATGGTTTCAACGTCTTCGATGAAGCCCATACGCAACATTTCATCCGCTTCGTCCAGAACCAAACCGCTCAGGTTAGACAGGTTCAGGGTGCCACGTTTCAGGTGGTCCAGCAGACGACCTGGAGTACCCACAACAATTTGTGGCCCCTGACGCAGAGCGCGCAGCTGTACGTCGTAGCGTTGGCCACCGTACAGAGCAACAACGTTTACGCCGTTCATGTGTTTAGCGAAGTCAGCCATCGCTTCAGAAACCTGAACTGCCAGCTCACGAGTCGGAGCCAGAACCAGCACCTGTGGTGCTTTCAGGCTTGGATCAATATTGTGCAGCAGCGGTAAAGAGAACGCAGCTGTTTTACCGGAACCGGTCTGAGCCATACCCAGAACGTCACGGCCATTTAAAAGGTGAGGAATACATTCCGCCTGGATAGGAGACGGTTTTTCGTAGCCCAGATCGGTCAGGGCTTGGATAATTGGTGCAGCTAACCCTAGGTCAGCAAAAGAAGTTTCGAACTCAGCCATGTACACGTGCCTCATTGATGGCGGCCAGTCTACATAACTCGTCTAGAAAATGGACAATGATTTTCATTGAAAAGTGTGAACCGGCTCAAATTAGATTAAATAACGAACAAAAAGCCCTCACCTCAAGGAGGTGATAAAGCAATTAAAAAAGTATAGGCGTAGTTGTTCGTCAGCTATTGCTGGTCCGATTCTGATAGGTCGTCTTGCTCTTGGCCCAAAAGCGCCAATTCCAACAGTGCATAGCGGTGCTCAACAAAGTTATGTACGTTGTTGGCAACCGTCAGTTTGAACAGCGCAGAGGCACTGCTCTTGTCCCCCAGACTCAGGTAATATTTACCTAAATAGAAGTCAGTTTCACTGAGATGCTCAGCGAGCGAAGTGTTATCCGTTGCATCTTCCTGTAAGCGTGTCATCAATGTTTTCTGATTGATGGTGCCCAGGTAGAATTCGACAATATTCCATCCCCATTGATTCCTGTTCGCCTTGTTATATCGCTGTTCCAGCGAGGCAGTGGCTTTCTTTGGATCGATTTCACGTTCCACAAGGTAAAGCCATAACGAACGGAATGGATCATTGGGATCGTCTTGATAAAACGCCTGCAGATCATCCTGCGCTAACGAGTATCGACCACCGTAATACAGTGCGATGCCTCGGTTTAAACGCGCGTAGTTGTAAGTTGGATCAAGCTCTAGTACAGAATCAAACGCTTCATAGGCGGCATCAAAATTGCCAGCCTGCGTTAAGTAAATCCCCAGATAGTTAAAAACTTCTGGCATATCAGGACGAATAGCCAGCGCTTGCGAAAAATCGTTACGCGCTAAAGCTCTCAGTCCTAGACTATCATACAGTACTCCGCGCTCATATAAAAGCTGTGCGCGTTCATCATCTGTCAATGCACGGCTGGCAAGGATTTGTTCCATGCGCGCCAGCATGACTTCCTGTTGCAGCGAAGGCTGTAACGGAATTGCTAGTACTTCGTCTTTACGCCAATCAAGGTTGCTGCATCCTGCCAGCAGAATTGCTGTCGCAACGTAACACCAGCGCAAGATAGGCTTCATTTCCCAACTCCCGAAGACCAACATCGGATTGATTTCCTATCATCCATATAAGCAAATACATCCTGTATTTGCGTAACAAACGGCTCCCCACTTATGCAGGAAGCCGTAATACTGAACGGTTTGTTATTCAGCAGCTGGAGCAGCGGCCTGTTCTGGCGCGCTTGCTTCTTTGATGCTCAGGCGGACGCGACCCTGACGGTCAACTTCCAGTACCTTAACAGGAACATCCTGGCCCATCTGCAGATAGTCGGTCACTTTCTCAACGCGCTTGTCAGCGATCTGAGAAATATGTACCAGACCTTCTTTACCGCCACCGATAGCAACGAATGCACCGAAATCAACGATACGGGTTACTTTACCCTGATAGATGCGGCCAACTTCGATTTCAGCAGTAATTTCTTCGATGCGACGAATAGCATGTTTTGCTTTTTCGTTGTCGGTTGCTGCAATTTTAATCGTGCCATCATCTTCGATTTCGATAGTCGTTCCAGTTTCGTCAGTCAGTGCACGAATAACAGAACCACCTTTACCGATGACATCTTTGATCTTCTCAGGATTGATCTTGATGGTATGGATACGTGGAGCGAATTCAGAGATATCGCCACGCGGCGCGTTAATCGCCTGTTCCATTACACCCAGAATGTGCAGACGTGCACCTTTAGCCTGATTCAGAGCCACCTGCATGATTTCGCGGGTGATGCCTTCGATTTTAATATCCATCTGCAGTGCAGTGATACCTTCGCGGCTACCTGCAACTTTGAAGTCCATGTCGCCCAGATGATCTTCGTCACCCAGAATATCAGACAGAACTACGAAGTTTTCATCTTCTTTAACCAGACCCATAGCGATACCAGCAACGGCAGCTTTGATCGGTACACCTGCGTCCATCAGTGCCAGTGAAGCACCACAAACAGAGGCCATAGAAGAAGAACCGTTAGATTCGGTGATTTCTGAAACCACACGAACGGTGTACGGGAATTCGTCTTGCTTAGGCATTACTGCCAGCACGCCGCGCTTCGCCAAACGACCGTGACCAATTTCACGACGCTTAGGTGAGCCCATCATGCCAGTTTCCCCTACGGAGTACGGAGGGAAGTTATAGTGTAGCAGGAAGCGGTCAGTCTGCTCGCCGGTCAGGCCATCGATGTTCTGAGCATCACGTTCTGTACCCAGAGTTGCGGTAACCAGAGCCTGAGTTTCACCACGAGTGAACAGTGCAGAACCATGGGTGCGAGGCAGTACGCCAGTGCGAACGTCCAGACCACGGATCATGTCTTTTTCACGGCCATCGATACGTGGCTCGCCACGCAGCACACGGCTACGTACGACATTTTTCTCCAGTGAACCCAGAACATCAGCGATTTCGCCAGCGCTCAGAGATTCGTCTTCAGCCTGCAGAGCAGCGATAACGTCAGCTTTGATTTGATCAACCTGAGCGTAACGAGCCTGTTTTTCAGTGATGTGGTATGCATCGCCGATACGGGTTTCAGCCAGAGCAGCAACGCGCGCGTGCAGCGCTTCGTTAACAGCTGGAGCAGCCCATTCCCAACGTGGTTTGCCAGCTTCAGCAACCAGCGCCTTGATGTTTTCAATAACAACCTGCTGCTGATCGTGACCGAATACAACGGCACCCAGCATCTGGTCTTCGCTCAGCAGTTGAGCTTCAGATTCAACCATCAGCACTGCGCCTTCGGTACCTGCAACAACCAGATCCAGCTTGCTTTCTTGCAGCTCATCTGTTGTTGGGTTCAGCACATACTGGTCGTTGATGTAACCAACGCGGGCTGCACCGATTGGGCCATTGAATGGAATACCAGACAGGCTCAGGGCAGCAGAAGCACCGATCATCGCAACGATGTCTGGGCTAACCTGCGGGTTTACAGAAACAACGGTAGCAACTACCTGAACTTCATTCAGGAAGCCTTCTGGGAACAGTGGGCGAACTGGGCGGTCAATCAGACGCGCAATCAGAGTTTCGCCTTCACCAGGACGGCCTTCACGGCGGAAGAAACCACCTGGGAAACGACCAGCAGCGTAGGTACGCTCCTGATAGTTAACGGTCAGAGGGAAGAAGCTCTGGCCTTCTTTAGCTTTTTTAGCGCCAACAACGGTAACGAATACCGCGGTGTCATCCATGGTAACCATTACAGCAGCAGTGGCTTGGCGAGCCATCATGCCAGTTTCCAGGGTTACGGTATTCTGACCGTATTGGAATTTGCGAACGATAGGATTCAGCAAAGTATTTTCCTTATCTTTATAAGTTTAATGGCGTCATCAAAACACCATCACGCTTTTGCCTTCGATCACTTCGTTGCATTCTCGCGACTAATGGAAATCACTGGTCATCCAGAGACTTGCATTAGCCGCGCGAACATCTGCAAAAAGGATCGTCACTCGGCATGCGTTATCAGCAACAGTCTAACCGACTCTAGTTTTAACGCTTACTTCTTTAACAACAACTATTTTAACAACCGAATTTGAGTTAACTACAATACATTAACCTGATTTGCGATTGCTTCCTAGAAGAAAGGGGCCAATCTAGGCCCCTTTACTTCTGAAAATCGTTTGGACTAGCGACGCAGACCCAGACGTTCAATCAGGCTGGTGTAGCGAGCTACATCTTTACGCTTCAGGTAATCCAGCAGCTTACGACGCTGAGAAACCATACGCAGCAGACCACGACGGCTGTGGTGATCTTTTTTGTGTTCAGCGAAGTGACCTTGCAGGTGGTTGATCTGTGCAGTTAACAGAGCAACCTGAACTTCGGTGGAACCGCTGTCGTTAGCGTCACGACCGAAGTCAGCAACGATTTGAGCTTTAGCTTCAACACTTAGAGACATTATAGAACTCCAAATTCATAAAACGATTAAAAAGGCGGGCGCCGATCTCTAATTCAGCTGCCCAATACATAAGCCGCGCTATTCTACTCTGAGCGCAATAAGATCGCAACAAAGCACCTTACGGGACTCAGAGCACCTTACTCTTCAGGAACGCGCTCTTCTACTACTAAGCGACGTGGCGCCAAGCGTCCTTGGTCATCCACTTCACCAACGCCGATAAATCGACGTTTCTCACCCACATTGATGCGCACCATACCTTCAGCAGGCAAACCTTGCACCTGCACCGGTTGTCCTTGAAGAACATAGGCGGCAACCACATCGGTTAGATTGATTTCCGGCAAATGAGATGCAGCAGTATCCATCGGCAACAGCAGAGGATCGAGAACCGTTCTAGGTTCAACGCCAGCCTCTTCGGCAGCGGCAACCATTTGCTGCAATTGCTCCAGAGAAACCATGCGCTCCGACGGATAATTAGAAACCTGCACGCGACGTAAATAGATAACGTGTGCACCACAGCCTAAAACCTCACCCAAATCATCAATGATGGTTCGGATGTAAGTACCTTTCGAGCAGTGGATTTCTAACTCTAACTCATCGCCTTCCCAGCGAATAAACTGCAGTTCATACACCGTAATGTCGCGAGCTTCACGTGGGACATCAATGCCCTGACGCGCATACTCATACAGCGGCTTACCTTGGTGTTTAAGCGCAGAATACATCGATGGAATTTGTTGGCTATCACCACGGAACTGCTCCAGCGCCGCATCCAGTTGTTCCTGAGTAAATTCCACAGGACGTTCCTGAACCACTTCGCCATCAGCATCCGAGGTATTCGTTCTTTGCCCTAAACGCGCAATCACGCGGTAGCGTTTATCGGCATCCAGCAAGAACTGAGAAAATTTGGTCGACTCGCCTAAGCAAATAGGCAACATACCGGTTGCTAAAGGATCTAGCGCACCGGTATGACCTGCTTTGTTGGCGTTATAGATGCGTTTTACTTTCTGCAAAACGTCATTTGAGGATAGACCTTGGTGTTTGTCTAATAACAGAACGCCGTTAATATCACGGCCGCGACGGCGAGGTCGTGACATTATTCCTCCTCAGAGTTACCTGAAGTATCACCTGACGCTGAGCGACGCTCTTCGTCATTTTTCACAACGCTGGTCACCAGGTTAGACATACGCATACCTTCAACCAAAGAGTTGTCGTATGCGAAAGTCAGTTCAGGTACAACACGCAAACGCATTGCTTTACCAATCAACATGCGGATAAAGCCAGAAGCTTCATGCAGCGCTTTAAGACCTACTCGAACCGCGTTTGGATCGCTATCATTCAAGAAAGTGACAAACACTTTGGCATAAGCCAGATCGCGGGATACTTCAACGCCAGATACCGTCACCATACCGATGCGTGGATCTTTAACTTCACGTTGCAAAATGATCGCAATCTCTTTCTGCATCTCTTGAGATACACGCTGAGTACGGCTGAATTCTTTTGCCATTATGGATTCCTCCCAGACGAATCGGGGGGCATTAAGCCCCCCAAAGATATTATAAGCTGAGCGCTTACCTAATTACTCAATGGTACGCTTAACTTCGATGATTTCGAATACTTCGATCATATCGCCAGTGCGAACGTCGTTGTAGTTCTTAACACCGATACCACATTCCATGCCGTTACGGACTTCGTTAACGTCATCTTTGAAGCGGCGCAGGGATTCCAGCTCGCCTTCATAGATAACCACGTTGTCACGCAGAACGCGGATTGGGTTGTGACGTTTAACGACACCTTCAGTAACCATACAGCCTGCGATAGCACCGAACTTAGGTGATTTGAACACGTCACGAACTTCGGCCAAGCCGATGATTTCTTGACGATATTCAGGCGCCAACATACCGCTCATCGCCTGCTTAACTTCGTCAATCAGGTTATAGATGACGGAGTAGTAACGCAGATCCAGGCTTTCAGTTTCAATCACGCGACGCGCAGAAGCATCGGCACGGACGTTGAAGCCAAGGATGATAGCGTTAGATGCAGCGGCCAGAGTCGCGTCAGTTTCAGTGATGCCGCCCACGCCGGAGCCAACAATTTTCACTTTCACTTCATCGGTAGACAGACCTAACAATGCATCGGAAATCGCTTCGCAAGAACCCTGTACGTCAGATTTCAGTACGATGTTCAGTTCAGAAACTTCACCTTCGCTCATGTTCGCAAACATGTTTTCCAGTTTAGATTTCTGCTGACGAGCCAGTTTAACTTCGCGGAATTTACCCTGACGATACAGAGCAACTTCACGGGCTTTTTTCTCGTCACGAACAACGGTCGCTTCGTCACCGGCAGCAGGAACGCTGGACAGACCCAGAATTTCTACAGGGATAGAAGGACCGGCTGAGGTCACTTCGCGGCCCATTTCGTCGCGCATCGCACGCACACGGCCATACTCGAAGCCACACAGAACGATATCGCCTTTATTCAGCGTACCTTCTTGAACCAGAACAGTTGCAACCGGACCGCGACCTTTATCCAGGAAGGATTCGATAACAACGCCGCTCGCCATACCGCTGCGAACTGCTTTCAATTCCAGAACTTCTGCCTGCAACAGGATAGCGTCTAGCAGATCATCAATACCGGTACCCGCTTTAGCAGATACAGGGATGAACTGAGACTCGCCGCCCCACTCTTCTGGCATTACGCCGTACTGGGACAGTTCGTTTTTAACGCGATCCATATCCGCTTCAGGCTTATCGATTTTGTTCACAGCAACAACAACCGGCACTTTTGCCGCTTTAGCATGCTGGATTGCTTCGATAGTCTGTGGCATTACGCCATCGTCGGCAGCAACAACCAGAACAACGATATCTGTAGCCTGAGCACCACGAGCACGCATAGAAGTAAATGCGGCGTGACCTGGGGTATCCAGGAAGGTGATCATACCGTTGTCGGTTTCTACGTGGTAAGCACCGATGTGCTGAGTAATACCACCTGCTTCGCCCGATGCCACTTTCGTGGAGCGGATGTAGTCCAGCAGGGAAGTTTTACCGTGGTCAACGTGGCCCATGATGGTTACAACTGGAGCACGAGGCTCTGCGGCTGCACCGGTATCACGGTCACTCATTACTGCTTCTTCCAGCTCGTTTTCACGACGCAGGATAACTTTATGGCCCATTTCTTCAGCAACCATCTGAGCAGTTTCCTGATCGATGACCTGATTGATGGTAGCCATAGCGCCCATCTTCATCATTGCTTTGATGACTTGGGAGCCTTTAACAGCCATTTTGTTAGCCAGTTCTGCAACGGTAATGGTTTCGCCAATGATGACGTCACGGTTTACCGCTTGAGCAGGCTTGTTGAAGCCTTGCTGCAGAGTGCTTGGTTTACGTTTGCCTTTACCACCACGAGTCTGAGCACGTGCTTCTTCACGATCGGCTTTAGATTCAGACAGTTTATTGCCTTTCTTCTGCTTAGTCGCTTTGGTTGCGGTACGTGCACGAGCGCGGCCAGCTTCAACCTGACGGTCGTTTTCATCTTCTGCTTCACGAGCATGATGAGAAGTGGTTACGTGGTAGTCAGAAGTATCCTCTGCGGTCTCTGCTTCTGGCGCTTTGCCTTCGTTAGCTTCAGCCATTTTGCGAGCTTCTTCAGAAACACGCTTAGCGTCTTCTTCAAGCTTACGCAGTGCTTCTTCTTCAGCTTTGCGTTTCAGTACAGCAGCTTCGGCTTCACGGCGCGCTTTCTCAGCATGCGCAGCTTTGGTTTTTTCGTCGGTATTTTGATTCGTCACTTTTTCACTTTCCGCTGCGCCACGCTTAGCTTTATCAGCGGCCTCACGTTTGGCTTGCTCTTCCAGGTTACGTTTCGCCTGATCTTCAGCAATACGCTTCGCTTTTTCTTCTGCTTCACGTTTTGCTTTCTCTTCAGTCTCACGACGAGCCTGCTCTTCCGCTTCACGCTGTGCCTGTGCTTCTGCTTCAGCCTGTTCAGCTGCCGCATCGCCTTTTACATAAGTGCGCTTTTTGCGGACCTCAATTTGCACGGCTTTGCTTTTTCCGCCGGTGCTTGGAACATTCAATGTGCTGCGTGTTTTACGCTGCAGCGTCAGTTTACCTGATGCGCTGCCATGCTCACGATTTAAATGAGCTAATAATGTTTCTCTTTCCTGTGGGCTCACAGAATCATTTTCTGACTTCTTAATCCCTGCATCAGCTAACTGCTGTACCAGGCGATCAACGGAAGTCTGTATCTCTGCTGCCAGTGATTTTACGGTTACTTCTGTCATGCTGTTCCTTCCCGCTACAGTTCATTATTCACTATCGCCAAACCAGCAAATATTGCGCGCAGCCATAATCAGCTCGCCGGCCTTCTCACTATTCAGGCCTTCAATATCTGCTAGATCGTCGATGCCCTGCTCGGCAAGATCTTCCAGCGTACAAACCCCACGAGCGGCCATTTTAAAGGCGATACCACGGTCTAAACCTTCCAGACCCAACAGGTCGTCGGCTGGCTTTTGGTCACCCAGGCTTTCTTCCTGAGCCAAAGCCAGAGTGGTTAACGCATTTTTTGCGCGCTCGCGCAAAGCGTCTACCGTATCTTCATCCAGACCGTCAACGGCCAGCAGTTCCTGTTCAGGAACGTAAGCCAGTTCTTCCAGAGTAGAGAAGCCTTCTTCAACCAATAGGGTTGCGAAGTCTTCATCAATATCGAGATATTTGGTGAATGTATCGATAGCTGCGTGAGCTTCGGCCTGATGTTTAGCCTGAAGATCATCAACGGTCATTACGTTCAGTTCCCAGCCGCTCAGTTGAGCTGCCAGACGAACGTTTTGGCCATTACGCCCAATTGCCTGAGCCAGATTGCTTGCTTCAACCGCGATGTCCATTGTGTGTTTATCTTCATCCACAACAATAGAAGCCACGTCGGCTGGCGCCATAGCATTGATAACGAACTGTGCTGGATTATCATCCCACAATACGATGTCGATACGTTCGCCACCCAGTTCGCTAGAAACGGCCTGAACACGCGCACCGCGCATACCCACACACGCCCCTACCGGGTCAATACGTTTATCGTTGGTTTTCACCGCGATTTTTGCACGGGAACCCGGATCGCGGGCTGCGGCTTTAATCTCGATGACTTCTTCGCCGATTTCCGGCACTTCAATGCGGAACAGCTCGATCAGCATTTCTGGACGTGAACGGCTCACAAACAGCTGAGCGCCACGCGCTTCTGGACGCACGTCATACAGCACACCGCGGATACGGTCGCCCGGACGGAAGTTTTCACGCGGAAGCATGTCTTCACGGCCAATAACGGCTTCGGCATTGCTGCCCAGATCTAATGAGATGTTGTCGCGATTTACTTTTTTAACCACGCCGGTGACGATCTCACCTTGGTGCTGACGGAATGCATCAACCACCATTGCGCGTTCAGCTTCACGTACTTTTTGTACGATAACCTGTTTTGCGGTTTGCGTCGTAATACGGTCGAAGGTTACAGATTCGATCTGGTCTTCGACATACTCACCCAACTGTAACGCTGGATCTTCAAACTGAGCCGCATCAAGAGTAATTTCGCGGGTTGGTTGAGTAACTTCATCAACGATAACCCAGCGACGGAAAGTATCGAAATCGCCAGTTTTGCGATCGATGCAAACACGAACGTCGATTTCTTGTTCGTATTTTTTCTTGGTGGCAGTCGCCAGTGCAGTTTCCAGTGCTTCAAAAATTTTTTCGCGAGGAAGCGATTTTTCGTTGGAAACTGCCTCAACAACAGCCAGAATTTCTTTGTTCATCCTAGTGGCCTCATCCAAACTTTAAAAGTGGGGTACCAGGTTCGCTTTCTGGATGTTGCTCAGCGCGAACACTTCGTCTTTTCCATCTACAGTAACCGTGATCATCTCGCCTTCGACAGCTTTAATAATACCCTGCCATTTGCGACGATTCTGCACCGCCATACGTAATACCAGTGAAACCTCTTCGCCCATAAAACGAACGTAGTGATCGGCGGTAAACATTGGACGATCAAGGCCAGGAGATGAAACTTCCAGGTTATATGCAACCGTAATTGGATCTTCGACGTCAAGAACGGCACTGACCTGGTGGCTGACATCAGCACAATCATCAACATTGATCCCTTCGTCACTATCAATATAGATGCGTAGCGTTGAATGGTGACTGCGGATGAACTCAATACCAACCAATTCGAAGCCTAATGCCTCAACCGGCGCCGAAATCATCTCTGTCAATTTTTGCTCTAATGTGGACAAGCCCACCCCCAAGACATAAAAAAAGGGCTAAATAGCCCAGTGATTCTGTTGTCAGATAACAAAAAACCCCGAAAAATCGGGGCTTTATGCAACTGGACCCTATATACTGCCGAACGAATTCAGTGCCGCTTTCTGACAATATTTTTTTCAAAACACCCGTTTGAGTCGTTGGCTGAACGTAAACAGTATATTTGAAAAAAGATACTTTAGGAAAGTGGTTGCGGGGGCCGGATTTGAACCGACGACCTTCGGGTTATGAGCCCGACGAGCTACCAGGCTGCTCCACCCCGCGTCCGAATCGTGGCGAATACTACTCTAATAACGTTGAAAAAACAAGTTATCTAGGATTGGTACCGAGGACGGGACTTGAACCCGTAAGCCCTATTGGGCACTACCACCTCAAGGTAGCGTGTCTACCAATTCCACCACCTCGGCATTACGAAAGTGATAAGCCGTATTCAAAACTTATCACCTTTTACTTCAGTCTCTAAAAGATAGCTTTTAAAAACTTTACTGCTAAATTCTGTACTTCTTGGTTACTGCTGGCTTCAAGCTAGTGCGATTAGTGAGGAATATCGCTACTTGGGGTTACCGGAGCTGCTGGTGCAGCAGGTTGCTCAGTTTTCACTGGCGCGCCCAGATTTTCCCACTCACTGCCTTTCTTGCCTTGCTGACCGCTCAGGTTACCCAAAACCAGACTCAGTACAAAGAACAGTGTCGCTAAGACAGCTGTCGTACGGGTCATGAAGTTACCCGAGCCATTGGAACCGAACAAAGTTGCAGATGCGCCAGCGCCGAATGAAGCGCCCATATCAGCACCTTTACCTTGCTGCAGCATAACCATGGCAACTAAGCCAATTGATACCAGCAGGAAAATTACTAAAAGAGCTTCATACATAGTCGTACCTGTTTCCTTGCGGGATTTCCGCAGCCAAAAGCTTCAACCATTAAAGCAGACAAAAATAAGTCTACTGAAGCGGGTGTGAATACTACCCAATGCCGCCAAGCCGTGCAAGAGCAATTTATGATGTGTAGCGCGATTGCAGAAAAAACCAGCAAAACATCAAGATTCACTGGTTTTTCATCACATAACTACACTGACAAACATGCTGACAAAATTGCTCGGCAGTTAGTTAACCTGCTGCTTTCACGGCGTCAGCGATGCGGTTAGCCATTTCTGTTACTTGCGCATCATCTTCGCCTTCCACCATCACACGAATCAATGGCTCGGTACCTGATTTACGTAACAGCACGCGGCCACGGCCATTAAGCTGTGCTTCAACTTCTGCTGTCACAGCTTTTACACTGTCCGTTTGCAGTGGATCGTGATTGCCCGCAAAGCGCACGTTGACCAGAACCTGTGGCAATAACTTCATGCCGCTGCACAGATCGTGCAAAGTCATATGGTTACGCACAATAGCAGCCAACACTTGCAGACCGGCCACAATACCGTCACCGGTAGTTGTTTTGTCGAGAATAATCACATGGCCTGAGTTTTCAGCGCCTAAACGCCAGCCTTTAGCGGCCATCATTTCCAGCACGTAACGGTCGCCGACTTTCGCGCGTGCAAATGGAATACCCAGCTGTTTCAGTGCCAGCTCTAAGCCCATATTGCTCATCAAGGTGCCTACCGCACCGCCACGCAGGTTACCCTGACGCAGGTTTTCACGGGCGGTAAGATAAAGGATCTGGTCACCGTCAACTTTATGGCCTAAATGGTCAACCATCATGACGCGGTCACCATCGCCATCAAAGGCCAAACCGACATCGGCTTTCTCGGCTAAAACACGCGCCTGCAGTTGGCGTACGTCAGTTGCGCCACACTCTTTGTTGATGTTCATGCCATCAGGATCACAACCGATCGCGATTACCGTTGCGCCGAGCTCACGCAGCACGCTAGGCGCGATGTGATAAGTCGCACCGTTGGCACAGTCGACAACAATTTTAAGCCCGCTCAGGCTTAATTCCGTTGGGAAAGTACTCTTACAAAATTCGATATAACGACCCGCGGCATCTACGATGCGGTTTGCTTTACCTAACTCAGCCGATTCCACGCAGGTCAGTGGTTTTTCCATTTCGGCTTCAATCGCTTCTTCGACTTCATCTGGCAACTTAGTACCGTCGATTGAGAAGAATTTGATCCCATTATCGTAATAAGGGTTATGCGACGCAGAGATAACGATACCGGCTTCAGCACGGAAAGTACGCGTGAGATAAGCGACAGCAGGCGTTGGCATTGGCCCGGTGAAGGACGCTGATAAGCCCGCCGCTGCCAGACCCGCTTCTAAAGCAGACTCCAGCATATAACCAGAAATACGGGTATCTTTACCGATGATAATTTTACGCGAACCGTGACGCGCCAAAACTTTACCCGCAGCCCAGCCGAGCTTTAACACAAAATCAGGAGTAATCGGGCAGTCACCCACTTTTCCGCGAATCCCGTCCGTACCAAAATATTTGCGCTCGCTCATAAATCTTTATCCCTTCGCTGAAAGTGTAGCTTCGACGACACGCATCGCCTCAACTGTCTCTTTAACATCATGAACCCGAATAATATGGGCTCCTTGCATTGCGGCAATCACTGCACATGCCACACTTCCCGTCACGCGTTGTGTCGGACCAACTTTTAGAAGCTGACCAATCATTGATTTACGAGACATACCAACAAGAAGTGGTAAGCCAAAATGATGGAAATGCGCTAGGTGAGCCAGAAGTTGGTAATTATGCTCCAGATTCTTGCCAAAACCAAAACCGGGATCAATCAATAAGTGGCTTTTATCAATGCCTGCCGCGGTGCATCGTTCGATTTGTGATGTGAGATAGCTATCGACCTCAGCAACCACATCGGTATAGACAGGTTTGTGCTGCATGGTTTTTGGATCGCCCTGCATATGCATCAAGCATACCGGCAAACCCGATTGTGCCGCCGCTTCTAACGCGCCGGGCTCACTCAGAGAGCGAATATCATTGATCAAAGTCGCACCGGCCTGTGCGCTGGCGGTAATCACTTCGGCTTTTGACGTATCTACCGAAATCCAAACGTCGAAATAGCGAGCAATCAGCTCAACGATGGGCACCACACGTTCAAGTTCTTCTTCGGTGCTCACTTCTGCGGCACCAGGGCGAGTCGATTCACCGCCAACATCAATGATGGTTGCGCCTGCGCTGATCATCGCTTCCGCATGGCGTAAAGCGGCATCCAATCCATTATGTTTACCACCGTCGGAAAATGAATCCGGCGTGACATTTAAAATCCCCATCACTTGAGGGTAAGTAAGGTCCAGAGTTAACCCTTGCGCTTTCAGCTGCATGCAGTCTCCATATTTCATTTTTATTTTTGAGGTGGGTATTTGAACGCAAAAAAAAACCCCGAGCAAGTCGGGGTTTGTCTGTCAGCACACCATATTGGCTACATCAGCCAGCGCGTTTACTTCTCGCCGGTGTTGCCAGTTGTGATGTTGTCATCAGAAGATGGCGTATTCAGCTGTTCTTCCGCAGGCTTGTTCACTGGAGCTTGGGGAGCGCCGCCGTTGTCTGAACGGTTATTTTGCTCTTCTTCCCAACCAGCAGGTGGACGAACTTCGCGGCGAGCCATCAAATCATCAACCTGTGGAGCATCGATGGTTTCATATTTCATCAATGCATCTTTCATTGCATGCATGATATCCATATTGTCTTCCAGCAACTGGCGCGTGCGCGCGTAGTTACGTTCAATCAATGCTTTCACTTCTTGGTCGATGATGCGTGCAGTTTCGTCAGACATGTGTTTTGTCTTAGAAACCGAACGACCCAAGAACACTTCACCTTCTTCTTCCGCATACAGCAATGGCCCCAGTTTTTCTGAGAAGCCCCATTGAGTCACCATGTTACGAGCGATTGTAGTCGCCTGTTTGATGTCCTGTGATGCGCCAGTAGAAACATTTTCAACGCCGTAAATCAGTTCTTCAGCCAAACGACCACCGTAGGCAACGGAAATCATACTTTCCAGCTTCTGACGGCTGTAGCTGATGGCGTCACCCTGTGGCAGGAAGAAGGTCACACCTAACGCACGACCGCGCGGAATAATAGTGACTTTGTGTACCGGGTCATGTTCAGGAACCAGACGACCGATGATCGCATGGCCTGCTTCATGATACGCGGTAGATTCTTTCTGCTCTTCGGTCATGACCATAGAACGACGCTCTGCGCCCATCATGATCTTATCTTTGGCTTTTTCAAACTCAACCATCGATACAACGCGTTTGTTAGTACGGGCAGCAAACAAGGCAGCTTCGTTGACTAAGTTAGCCAAATCAGCACCAGAGAAACCTGGCGTACCACGTGCAATAACGGATGCATCAATGTCTGTTGCCAATGGCACGCGACGCATATGAACTTTCAGGATCTGCTCACGACCACGTACGTCTGGCAAACCAACCACAACCTGACGGTCGAAACGGCCTGGACGCAGTAACGCAGGGTCCAATACGTCTGGGCGGTTAGTTGCGGCAATAACGATGATACCTTCGTTACCTTCGAAACCATCCATCTCAACCAGCATCTGGTTCAGGGTTTGTTCACGCTCATCGTGACCACCGCCTAAACCCGCACCACGTTGACGGCCTACGGCGTCAATTTCATCGATGAAGATGATACATGGAGCTGCTTTCTTCGCCTGTTCAAACATGTCACGGACACGGGATGCACCCACACCGACGAACATTTCAACAAAGTCAGAACCGGAAATAGTAAAGAATGGAACTTTAGCTTCACCCGCGATGGCTTTAGCCAGCAAAGTTTTACCAGTACCTGGAGGACCAACCATCAAGATACCTTTCGGGATCTTACCGCCCAGTTTCTGGAAACGGCTTGGGTCACGCAGGTATTCCACTAATTCGGCAACTTCTTCTTTTGCTTCGTCACAACCGGCGACGTCTGCAAAAGTGGTCTTGATCTGATCTTCGGTCAGCATGCGAGCCTTGCTCTTACCGAACGACATGGCACCTTTGCCACCGCCGCCCTGCATCTGACGCATAAAGAAGATCCAGACCCCAATCAGCAACAACATTGGGAACCAAGAGATAAAAATAGTCGCCAAGAAACTTGGTTCTTCTGGTGGTTCACCAACAACTTTCACATTCTTAGTTAACAAAGAATCCAGCAGTTTAGGATCGTTAACCGGAATATAGGTTGTGTATTTACCACTGTCTTTCTTGGTAACGTTAATTTCACGTCCATTGATACGGACCTCACGCACCTGATCCTGATTAACCTCAGTTAGGAACGTAGAGTAATCCACCCTACGGCTATTCGATTCGCTGGGCCCAAAGCTCTGGAACACGGACATCAGCACTACTGCGATGACCAGCCAGAGGATTAGGTTTTTCGCCATGTCACTCAAGGGATTAACCTCATATTACAACTGTGTTAACAATAAGCATCAGGGTACTATAGTTTCCGCCCTGTCGCTACGATGTATACTTCCCGCGAACGTGCTCGGGATGCATCAGGCTTACGAATCTTAACCTTCGTAAACAGGGAGCGGATCTGCGTAAGGTACTCGTCAAAGCCCTCTCCCTGGAACACTTTCACCAAAAAACTACCGCCAGGGGCTAAAACATCCTTGGCCATTTCCAGCGCTAATTCAACCAGATACATTGAGCGCGGAATATCTACCGACGGCGTACCACTCATGTTGGGAGCCATATCTGACATCACAACCTGTACTTTATCCTCGCCCACGCGTTCGGTCAGCGCTTTGAGAACTAATTCATCACGAAAATCGCCCTGAAGGAAATCGACACCAACGATAGGATCCATAGGCAGAATATCGCAAGCAATCACCCGCCCGCTGTTTCCGATTTGCGTGACCACATACTGTGACCACCCTCCTGGCGCAGCGCCGAGATCAACGACGGTCATTCCCGGTTTAAATAGCTTGTCAGTGCTTTGTATTTCATCAAGTTTAAACCAAGCACGAGAACGAAGTCCCTTTTTCTGTGCCTGAATTACATATTTGTCACTAAAGTGTTCGTGCATCCAGCGGTTTGAGCTGGCGGAACGTTTTTTACCCATCTGATATTAACTCTCTAAACAACAGTTTCATCCACTCAGTTGCTTCGGAGTGTCCATGACCATGTAAGACCGATTTGGTGATACACTGGAGATGGCGGTAGAATGTACCGTTTTCAATCCCAACCTAAGCAAAAAAGACGATGAATCTGAATAACAAGCAAAAACAGCACCTAAAAAGCTTGGCCCATCCGCTCAAACCTGTTGTGCAATTAGGCAACAATGGTTTGACTGAAGGTGTTCTCGCTGAAATTGAACAGGCGCTAACGCATCATGAACTCATCAAGGTGAAAATTGCCGCTGAAGAGCGCGATACCAAAACCTTGATTGCTGACGCCATCGTCCGAGAAACTGGTGCGTGTCAAGTGCAGCTGATCGGTAACGTATTAGTCATTTACCGCCCAAGCCAAGAACGCAAGATCAGTTTACCGCGTTAATACCTTTTCGTATAAAGAAAAGATATAGCACAAACTGAGATGCTTTCTCACCCTAATAGAAAGGCCGCATTGCGGCCTTTTTCTTATCTTTACAAAACTTATTGCCGATTGTACAAAGTCTCAGCAACATTCAGAAAGATCAGATGTATTCGACCTTCAGAACTTCGAATTCAACTTCACCGCCAGGGGTTTTGATCACCACAATATCCCCTTGCTCTTTACCGATAAGGCCACGTGCAATCGGTGAGTTCACCGAGATACGGTTGTGTTTAAAATCAGCCTCATCATCGCCAACAATCGAATAAGTTAGCTTATCTTCAGTATCGAGATTCTCAACGCTTACCGTACAACCAAAAATCACACGGCCAGTATTTGGGATTTTGGTAACATCAATCACGTTCGCGTTTGAAAGCTTCGCTTCGATTTCCTGAATACGACCTTCACAGAAACCTTGTTGCTCACGAGCTGCGTGGTATTCGGCGTTCTCTTTCAAGTCACCATGCTCGCGCGCATCGGCGATGTCGGCAATGATTTGCGGACGACGAGTACCTTTCAGATACTCTAACTCTTCACGCAGTTTTTCTGCGCCACGCAACGTCATAGGAATCTGGTTCATAATTTAGTCACCTTAAAATCTATTCTGCTTAAGTCGCCCTCATCCTGACGCCATCAATGGATGGCCGGAAGCGATCGGCTGAAGGTTCGAAAATGCGCCCTCAGACCTTGGCGTTGAATAAAAAAATATTAACTCGGGGTCAAAAAACCCAAGTTAAAATCGATTTTGCATTTTGACGGCTATTTTAACGTAGAGTTCAGCAAGTATCATCGTTTACTTTAACCCTAGATGCACCGTAGTATGACAGGCACGTTACTCTGTAGTTATCCCGGGATTATGCAATTTTCACGAATTATCAGTGGATTGGCTTGTGCCTTAGCTTTTAGTACTCAAGCTGCGCCCGTCCAAGATTACACCCAATATTTGCCAGATGGAGCTAACTTAGCCCTTTTGGTTCAAAAAATAGGCTCCCCGACCCCTGCCATTGATTTTCATGGGCAGCAAATGGCGCTGCCTGCTAGTACGCAAAAAGTGATCACTGCACTAGCGGCACTGCTTCAGCTCGGGCCTGACTATCGTTTTTCAACCACCATGGAAACCCGTGGCTCAATTAGCGACGGAAAACTGAAAGGCGACTTAATCGTTCGCTTTGGCGGTGACCCCACGCTGCGACGCCAGCATATTCGCAATATGGTCACGGCGCTGAAAAAACAGGGCATCAATGAAATTACGGGTGATATCTTGATCGATACTTCCGTATTTGCCAGCCATGACAAAGCGCCCGGATGGCCATGGAATGACATGACCCAGTGCTTTAGTGCACCGCCAGCGGCTGCTATTGTCGATCGCAACTGTTTCTCAATTTCGCTTTATAGTGCGCCGAAGGCGGGCGATACCGCGTTTATCCGCGTCGCGTCGTATTATCCCGTGCATATGTTTAGCGAAGTGCGAACCTTGGCCAAAGGCTCCCCTGACGCGCAATACTGCGAGCTGGACGTTGTACCGGGAGAGCTAAACCGCTTTACCGTTACGGGTTGCCTGACTCAGCGTTCTGAGCCTCTACCGCTGGCATTTGCGGTCCAAGATGGCGCAAGCTACGCCGGTGCTATTGTGAAAGATGAGCTACGTCAGTCTGAAATTCAAATTGATGGCAACCTGCGTCGCCAAACAACGCCTAACGCCGCAGCCACCATTTTGGCTCAGACCCAATCAGCCCCGCTGAGCAGCTTGCTGCATACGATGCTGAAAAAATCTGACAACATGATTGCCGATACCGTCTTCCGCACTATCGGTCATGAACGCTTAGGCGTTCCGGGCACATGGCGTGCGGGCGCCGACTCTGTTCGGCAGATCCTACGCCAAAAAGCGGGGATCAATTTGGGCAATACGATTTTGGTCGATGGCTCTGGTTTGTCTCGCCACAATCTGATTTCACCCGCGACCATGATGCAAGTTCTGCAATACATTGCGCAAAACGATCAGCAACTGAACATTATCTCAATGCTGCCTTTGGCAGGTCACGACGGAACCTTACAGTACCGCGGCGGTCTTCATGAGGCAGGGGTCGATGGGAAAGTCTCAGCAAAAACCGGCTCTCTGCAAGGGGTATATAATTTAGCTGGCTTTATTACGACGGCAAGCGGTCAGCGAATGGCATTCGTCCAATATCTTTCGGGTTATGCTGTTCCACCACAGGATCAAAAAATCCGCCGCGCACCGCTGGTTCGCTTTGAAAGTCGACTCTATCGGGATATATACCAAAACAATTAGTGATATCTAAATAACAGGCTATTTGAAGCTAAGTGCTATGAAAATACTGATTGTTGAAGATGACGAACTCATCCAGCAGGGGCTTGCAAAAGCCCTCGCTAACGAAAGTTACGCCTGTGATTGTGCCGCTACGGCGGCGCAAGCTAAAAGTTTGGTGCAAGTTGGACAATATAGCTTAATCATTCTTGATCTTGGATTGCCCGATCAAGATGGTGCGTCACTGCTCCGCCAATGGCGACGCAGCGGCGTAGACGTACCGGTTCTCATACTCACCGCGCGCGATGCTATTGAAGATCGCGTTGGTGGTTTAGACGCCGGTGCTGATGATTATTTGGTAAAACCTTTCGCTCTGGTTGAGCTTCAGGCCCGCGTTCGCGCATTAATCCGCCGTTTTCAGGGTCATAGCGATAATCTGTTGCAGGTTGAGAACATTATTCTCAACCTTTCAACACAGCAGGTGACTTTCGAAGGTCAACAAATTGAGCTCACACCTAAAGAGTTTGCTCTATTATCTCGCCTCATGATGCGCGCTGGCCAAACGGTCAATCGCGAGATCTTACAGCAGGATCTTTATTCTTGGCAGGATGACCTAAGTTCTAACACGCTAGAAGTCCATATCCACAATCTTCGCCGCAAACTGGGTAAAGAACGGATTAAAACGGTTCGCAGTGTAGGCTATCGGTTGGAAAGCCAATTATGATCAGCATGCGGCGCAGTCTATTAATCATGCTGGCGCTGATTTTGCTGGTCACTCAACTCGCAAGCGCACTTTGGCTTTGGCATGAAAGCCGCGAGCAAATCGGTTTTCTGGTCAATGAAACACTAAGTGCCAAAGCACGTGACTCACATGTGGAAAAAGAGATCCGTGAGGCAATTGCTTCGCTGCTGGTTCCCTCGCTGGTCATGATGTCTTTCACGTTAATTCTATCTGCTATTGCCATCAGTTGGATAATTCGCCCCCTTAATAAGCTGCAACAGAGACTCGACAAACGCTCAGCAGACAATCTCACGCCGATTATTATTGATAGTAATATGCAAGAGATTGCCGCAGTTACCGGAACGTTGAATCAGCTATTTGCCCGCCTTAGCCACACCATTCAGCAAGAGCGCTTATTTACCGCTGACGCGGCACATGAGTTACGTACACCGTTAGCCGGTATTCGTTTGCATCTAGAATTGCTAGAGCAAGGCGGTGTGCCTGAAGCTCGTGCTTTAGTGACTCGAATCGACCAGCTCATGCACACCGTTGAGCAGTTACTGATGCTTTCACGCGCGGGGCAAAATTTTGCCAGCGGTCATTATCAAACCATCGATCTGGCGCAAGATGTCATTCCACCGCTCAAGAGCGAACTCACCGAAATGTTGGCATTAAGGCATCAAACCTTAGAGATCGACACGCCAGAGCCTGCACAGGTTCTTGGTGACGCAGTGCTGATACGCTTGATGCTACGTAATCTCGTTGAGAACGCTCATCGTTACAGCCCTGAACATTCGACCATTCGAATCAAAACGGCCAGCAATGAAAAAGGCGTTGAACTCAAAGTTATCGATCAGGGATGTGGAATTGATGAATCTAAGGCTGGCGAGCTAACACAGGCGTTTCGTCGTATGGATCAGCGCTACGGCGGCAGTGGGTTAGGTTTAAATATTGTGATTAGAATCGTTCAGCTGCATCAAGGAAAACTGACGCTCAAAAACGTTGAAACCGGCACAGGGCTCATCGCCAACTGCTGGCTACCTCATGACATTCTTGCCCGCTAGTATTTAGTTTTAATACATGAAAAAGGCTGCCATTGGCAGCCTTTTGCTTAACAAGCAGACGAAGCAGGATTACTTCTGATAAATGATTTCGACGCCTTCGTCGTCATCTTCATCCCAATCATCATCCCAGTCTTCATCGGCCTCGGCTTCAGCCTGTTCCAACTGTTCGCGATGATAGTCATCCCACATGAACTCTGCTTTCTTGGCTTTTTCTTTCTCTTCTTCCACTTCAGCGTCGCGTGGCTGTGTGTCGAGGAAGTGCATAACGTCCCAGCACAGCGCGTTAACGCCTTCGCGGTTAGCCGCAGAAATCAGATAGTGCTTGTCTTCCCAGCCCAGAGCGTCTGCAATCGCCTGTGCGCGTTGTTTAGCTTCTTCAGGATCAAGGATGTCGATCTTGTTGAAAACTAACCAGCGTGGCTTCTGAGAGAGTTTTTCGCTGTATTGGCCCAGCTCGTTGATGATCACTTTCGCGTTCTCGATAGGATCGCTTTCATCGATAGGTGCTAAGTCAATCAGGTGCAACAACACGCGGCAACGTTCCAAATGCTTGAGGAATCGAATCCCCAAACCAGCGCCTTCAGAAGCCCCTTCAATCAGACCTGGGATATCCGCAACCACAAAGCTTTTTTCGTGGTCCATGCGCACAACGCCAAGGCTTGGAACCAGCGTTGTAAATGGATAGTCAGCGACCTTCGGTTTTGCAGCAGAAACAGCGCGAATGAACGTGGATTTACCTGCATTCGGCAGACCCAGCATGCCCACATCGGCCAGCAGCAGCAGTTCTAATTTCAGATCGCGCTTGTCGCCTTTGGTCCCCATCGTCTTTTGACGCGGAGCACGGTTTACGGATGATTTGAAACGGGTGTTACCCAATCCATGCCAGCCGCCTTTACCGACCATCAACTTCTGGCCGTGACGAGTCATATCGCCCAGAACCTCGCCGGTATCTAAATCGACAACGCGCGTTCCGACTGGAACTTTAACGGTAATATCATTACCGCGCTTACCGGTACAGTCACGGCTTTGGCCGTTCTGACCGCGTTCTGCACGGAAAGACTTCTCAAAACGATAGTCAATCAGGGTATTCAGGTTTTCATCGGCCAGCAGATAAACATCGCCGCCGTCACCGCCATCGCCGCCGTCTGGGCCGCCACGCGGAATATATTTTTCACGACGGAAGCTGACGCAGCCATTGCCGCCATCACCGGCTTCGATGTGAATCGCTGCTTCATCTACAAATTTCATTTACTGTCTCCGTAAATCATTTACCGGGCTGCTTAAGCTGAGCAACCTAGCTGTGTAAGCTGTTAGCTAGTTTTGTTCGGCCCGACGCGGCCACCAACGGTGACCCACCGCGGAAAACATCGCTCCGGCTACCACCACAAATGCTCCAATATAGCCCACCGTATTAAGCGATGGGGAAAGGAACAGATCTGGCCATACCAAAGCTAACAAGTCAGAGAACATCAGGGTAAACAGCGGGGTTAACGTCACCACCGCACTGACCTGAGCTGCCTGCCAGCGCGCCATAGCTTCTGCTAGCGCGCCATAACCAATCAACGTGTTGGCACCACAAAATATGAGGCAGGCTAACTGCCAGCCATCCAGCTGAAAAATAACCGCCGGCTTCGCCAACGGAAATAAACATATCGCACATAAAGTGTACAACAGCCAAAGGATCTGTTGTGAAGCTAATCGCCGTAACAGCACTTTCTGAGCGACACCATAGCTTACCCAAACGGTCGCAGCACCAACGCCGAGAATAACGCCCAGCGTATAAGCCGTAAGTTGGGTAAATATTTCTTTCAGACTGACGTTAAAAAACAACAGCAGCCCGCTAATCAACATACATGCGCCAATCACCTGAGTGATACGCATCTTCTCTTTCAAAATCAGCACACTGGCAAACATCATCCCAACGGGAGATAGCTGGCCTATGACCTGTGATGCCGTAGGACTTAAATACTGCAACGAACTGCTGAACAGAACGAAGTTACCCAGTAAGCCGCAGGTCGCAATAATGAGCAGAACCAGCCAGCGTCGATGCTTAAAAACACGCATCGGCGGCAGTTGCTTACGTGAGTAAAGAATGAAAAACAATCCAACTGAAGCGATCAAGAAGCGATACCAGACAATGGTGTAAGGTTCCATTACCTGTAAAACCTGCTTCATTGCGATTGGCAACGCGCCCCAGAAAACCGCCGTAGTGAGAGCAAGACATATACCCACTTTGACGTTCTGATTGCTTTCCATACTCAGCATCCTTGGCCTGATTTGGCCCTAAACGTAAAAAAGCCCCGCAAGATTATTGCGGGGCCTTACATCTATTTAGACGCGAAAAACTTATTCAGCAACGATGCTGATGAACTTACGGTTTTTCGGGCCTTTAACTTCGAACTTGACTTTACCGTCAGCCAAAGCAAACAGAGTGTGGTCACGGCCGCAACCTACGTTGTTGCCAGCGTGGAATTTAGTACCACGTTGACGAACGATGATGCTACCTGCCAATACTGCTTCGCCGCCAAAGCGTTTTACGCCCAGACGTTTAGCTTCTGAATCGCGACCGTTACGAGTCGAGCCGCCAGCCTTTTTATGTGCCATTTAATCTGCTCCTCTTAACTTAAGCGCTGATGCCAGTGATTTTCACATCAGTGAACCACTGACGATGGCCCTGCTGCTTACGGTAGTGTTTACGACGACGAAACTTAACAATTTTAACTTTCTCGCCACGACCGTGAGCAACAACTTCAGCTTTGATAACGCCGCCATCAACGAAAGGAACGCCGATTTTGACTTCTTCACCGTTTGCGATCATCAGAACTTCAGCGAATTCAACAGATTCGCCAGTTGCGATGTCCAGCTTTTCCAGGCGAACGGTCTGACCTTCGCTTACTCGGTGTTGTTTACCACCACTTTGGAAAACCGCGTACATATAAACTCCGCATTTCCGCACGCATGGTTCGTTGCCCAATACGCGCTATAAATATTCACAATAGGGCGCGAATTCTACGCAAAAATCATTCAGAAGACAAGGGTAGAATCAGGAGAAAAGAAGAAAAAAAACACAGTTCTCTTCGCGCCGTTTATCTAATACGTTTTTCAAGTACAATCATACTATAGTTGGTGGCTTGTGACAGCCTGCATGCGGGCTTTCGCCTGGCGGAAAATGGAAACACAGTTGAATTAATACAATGAACCTAGAACAAATTACTGAGTTAACCGCGCAGGACATGGCGGATGTAAACGCAACAATTCTTCAGCAACTAAACTCTGAAGTTAGTCTAATCAACCAGTTAGGCTACTACATTATCAGCGGTGGAGGTAAACGGATTCGCCCGATGATCGCAGTATTGTCGGCTAGAGCATTAAATTACGAAGGGGATAAACACATCACCGTCGCGGCGTTAATTGAATTTATTCATACCGCAACGCTGCTGCACGACGATGTGGTCGATGAATCCGATATGCGACGTGGCAAAGCTACGGCAAATGCGGCTTTCGGCAATGCTGCCAGCGTTTTAGTTGGTGATTTTATCTATACCCGTTCGTTCCAGATGATGACAAGCCTACAGTCTTTGCGCGTTTTGGAGCTGATGTCCGAAGCAACTAACGTTATTGCTGAAGGTGAAGTTTTACAGTTGATGAACGTTAACGATCCGAACATCACTGAAGAAAACTACATGCGCGTTATCTACAGCAAAACGGCTCGTTTATTTGAGGCAGCAGCGCAATCTTCGGCGATCCTTGCTGGAGCCACGCACGCACAGGAAATCGCCTTGCAAGACTATGGGCGCTATCTTGGCACCGCATTCCAATTGATCGACGATCTCTTGGATTACGATGCAGACGGGAAAACACTGGGTAAAAATACCGGTGATGACCTGAATGAAGGAAAGCCGACATTGCCTCTGCTACATGCGATGAAGCATGGCTCACCTGAGCGTTCTGCGATGATCCGCAAAGCCATCGAAGAAGGCAATGGACGCCATTTGCTTGAACCTGTGCTGGAAACAATGCACGAAGTGGGTTCACTCACGTATACCCGCCAACGTGCAGAAGAAGAAGCCGATAAAGCGATTTTAGCGCTACAAGCATTGCCAGAATCAAGCTACAAAGAGGCACTGATTGGGCTCGCTAATATGGCGGTAGATAGAAAATTCTAATTTTCTTTTTTTAGAAACAAAAGGAAGAGCCGAAAGGCTCTTTTTTTTATGTAAAATCTTTATTAAACATAACAATAGAATAAATATAATGAGTTTCTTATTATTGAAATAATTGGAAATTAATTGAAATTTATAGAGTGTTTTTAGATAGTAGCAATACACGCAAACCTTATTTCTCTCCCCCTGTTTATGCGTCATTGCAAAGGAATGAATTATGGCAGAGAGTCAATGCCTAGAAGATTGGCATCATGCAGATATTATTGCTGCATTACATAAAAGAAATATTACGCTCAGTGGGTTATCAAGAGCCTCAGGGCTCTCAAGTACCACGCTATCGAATGCCTTGACTCGCCCTTGGCCAAAAGGTGAGTTAATTATTGCTCACGCCTTAGGGATACACCCTTCTGAAATATGGCCAAGTCGCTATTTTGATATCAGAACGCATCAGCTGATTGATAGACAACGACTCATGCGTCAACGCAAGCCCAATAAAATAAAACCGCCAGCAATAAAGGCCGGCGGTTTTATTCAGATTGAACAGGTAAACGGGTGTGTTGACCACCCGTATTTCATCAACAATTATTTGTTAACGAAGGTTTCGCCCAGTTCGATATCTTTATGCAGAACATCTAACATACCTTCCAGCGCTTTTTGTTCAAAGGCGCTTAAAGTACCAATAGATTTACGTTCAACAATCCCTTCTTTACCCAGCAACAATGGCTGTGCGAAGAAGCGAGCATATTTGCCATCACCTTCAACGTAGGCACATTCCACAACGTTGCTTTCGCCCTGCATAGCGCGAACCAGAGACAAGCCGAAACGTGCCGCAGCTTGGCCCATAGACAGCGTTGCTGACCCGCCACCGGCTTTAGCTTCAACAACCTCGGTACCCGCGTTTTGAATACGTTTGGTCAGATCGGCAACTTCCTGCTCAGTGAAGCTCACACCAGGGATCTGAGACAGCAGTGGCAAAATAGTCACGCCAGAGTGGCCGCCAATAACAGGCACTTCAACTTCTGCCGGATTTTTGCCTTTCAGTTCACCAACAAAAGTATTTGAACGGATAACGTCCAGAGTAGAAATACCGAACAGTTTATCTTTGTTATAAACGCCGGCTTTCTTCAGCACTTCTGCTGCGATAGCTACCGTGGTGTTCACTGGGTTAGTGATGATGCCTACACAAGCTTTAGGACACGTGCTAGCAACCTGCTCAATCAGATTACGTACGATACCGGCGTTCACATTAAACAGGTCGGAGCGATCCATACCCGGTTTACGAGCAACACCCGCAGAAATCAATACGATATCCGCGCCTTCCAAAGCAGGGCGCGCATCTTCACCGCTGAAGCCTTTGATTTTAACGGCTGTTGGGATGTGGCTGAGATCGACGGCGACACCTGGGGTGACTGGCGCAATGTCATAAAGGGAGAGTTCTGAACCTGAAGGAAGCTGAGTTTTGAGAAGAAGGGCTAAAGCCTGACCAATACCGCCGGCTGCGCCGAGAACTGCAACTTTCATTCTATACTCCTTGATTTATCTTTAATTTAAGAGTGCCGTGAATGCATTACCGCGCACCTTAGTCCATCATGTCTTAAAAAACAATCTGTTAACACAAAGATTGGGATATGACGCACTAATTCCATGTCCTACTGCAAGGTTTATAATAAAAAATAGCTTATGCATGAAAGATATAGGGCCACAGAGTAGGAATTCGTTGCGCACTTATCACAGCTCATTACCCGGCCATTACATTACACCCTTCTTTTACATCACAACAACATCATTTTAATAACAATCCATTTACGAATGCCGATGGCATAACCAAAGTTCCCGCTAACATATTCATTTTATGGGCAAGGTGGTAAAATCATCCCCTTGCCGGTTTGAACTCTATAGTGACCGACTTAACGTTTTCCGCACTTAAATTGCATAAAAATTCATTATTACGCATAATAATGTTCTCTATTTCTATTCCTACGGTGAAGAATGCGAACTCCAACAAAACAAGAAGACTTGATCAAGGCATTCAAGGCGCTACTCAAGGAAGAGAAATTTAGCTCTCAGGGTGAGATCGTGCAGGCACTGCAAGATGAAGGCTTTGAGAATATCAACCAATCCAAAGTATCTCGTATGCTGACCAAATTTGGTGCCGTCCGTACACGAAATGCCAAAATGGAGATGGTGTACTGCCTGCCAGCAGAGCTTGGCGTTCCTACTACGAGCAGCCCGTTGAAGAATCTGGTTCTCGACGTGGATTACAACGAATCCGTTGTCGTTATCCATACCAGCCCAGGCGCAGCGCAATTAATTGCACGCCTATTGGATTCATTAGGCAAATCAGAAGGGATTCTGGGAACTATCGCAGGTGACGACACAATTTTCACCACGCCTGCAAAAGGTTTCTCCGTTGAGCAGCTGCACGACGCTATTTTGTCGCTATTTGATCAAGAGCTGTAATCCTGTTCTCAGGCCTGATATCTGTCAGGCCTATGATTGCCCCCATCCGCTCTCCTTAAACTTGCCGTACTCTTTTCCGCTTAATTACACAACTCACACAGCATGATTCGCTACTTCAAATAGCATTAATGGTCAATCAGTCCTATATCTATATTCCTGCCGGTCACAAACGCTACAGACCGCACATTTTGCAACATGATGTTACTTTATTGATTTAATTAGACTTTAGTCTTAAAAGTGTGTTTTTTGCGCTGTTTTTATTCCATTTCGATCTATTCATCAAAACAATACCAAACAAATAAACCTAACAAACCATTAGCTCGCTATTAATTTTTCGAGTTACTAGGTGTACACTTGTTTTCGTGATTTGAATCACAGTTCAAAACTAAATAAAACAATATCTGAGGGATACATCATGAAAATTAAAACTACTATTGCAACTCTGGCCGTTCTTTCTTCTCTTTCTTTCGGCGCATTCGCTGCTCAGTTGGTTGATAACGCACAGGCATCAAAAATGCAGCCTGTTGGCACCATCAGCGTAAGCGGCGTAAGCGCAGCTCCTTCTGATATCAGAGCGGCTTTGTCTGCTAAAGCCGATGCACAAGGCGCAACAGCGTACCGCGTAGTTGAAGCCCGTAACGAAGGCTCATTCCACGCAACTGCTGAAATCTACAAATAAAATACGGATTCACCTGCTCAACGGGGCACACACTCCGTGAATGAATCGCTAAAGTTAAACCGCAGTGACCAAAAGAATATCGTCATTGAATCTAAGATCGAAGTACTGCGGCAGAATGAAAAATAGGAAAATAATCATGAAAATCAAAACTACCGTTGCTGCTTTAAGTCTTCTCTCTATGGTTTCTTTTGGTGCTTTTGCTGCACAGTCCATCAGCGCACAGCAGGCTTCCTCTATGCAATCTATCGGCACCATAACCATCAGTGGTATCGATGGTTCGCCTTCAGATATCAAAGCACAGCTGTCCGATAAAGCTGATGCCAAAGGCGCTACCGCATTCCATATCGTTGAAGCTCATTTGGATGGCAACTACCACGCCACCGCTGAGATTTACCGTTAATTATTAAGATGTTTCATCATAAGGCTGGCGCTTCCTGTGTCTAACCCGATTCAGCCAGCTAACACTCTCGTCTAACCCGACGAACCCCATTGCCTCCGCTTGCGGAGGCTTTTTTTTATCAAATATCAGGCACAAAAAAGCCGTGGACTAAGCCACGGCTGATTCATTAGCGCGGCAACTTACTGTTGCTCAGCAATCTCTTGCTTGTGCTCAAGTGCTTTCAACAATTTGCTATGGATCCCTTCAAAGCCACCGTTGCTCATCACCAAAATATAATCGCCAGACTGCGCTGTTTTAGCGATCATATCTACCAGAACATCAACGTCGGCGCTCCAGTGAGCCGGCTGAACACAGGCCTCTGCAACTTCAGTGACCAGCCACGGAATGTGATGTGGCTGGAATAAGAAAACTTCATCTGCTCGGCCAAGCGCAGGAGCCAAATCATTCTTAGATACGCCCATTTTCATAGTATTCGAGCGCGGCTCAAGCACGGCAAGAATGCGTGCGGTTCCACCGACTTTACTGCGTAAAGCCGCAAGCGTTGCCAAAATAGCCGTAGGATGGTGTGCAAAATCATCGTAAACCTTCACGCCAAAGGCTTCGCCACGAAGCTCTAAACGACGACGGGCATTGATAAAGCTTCCCAAGGCACGGCAAGCATCGGCAGGCAACACGCCAACATGACGGGCAGCGGCAATCGCCATCAAGCCGTTATGCATATTGTGCTCACCCACTAAGCCCCAGTTAACCTCTCCCACGACTTCACCATCCAGCAAAACTTCGTAATGGCTAGCATCTGGATTGAGTTTACGCGCGTTCCACGTTCCCTCTTCACCACTAAGCTCTTGCTCACTCCAGCAACCCATCCCCATAACCTGTTTCAGATTGGCATCGTTGCCCGGCAAAATAATACGGCCTTTGCCCGGCACCAAACGAACTAGATGATGGAACTGTTTCTGGATTGCTTTTAGATCGTCGAAAATATCCGCATGATCAAACTCAAGATTATTGAGGATCAACGTACGCGGGCAGTAGTGCACGAACTTGGATCGTTTATCAAAGAAGGCACAATCGTACTCATCGGCTTCGATCACAAAGAATGGGCTGTTACCCATACGGGCGGAAACGTCAAAGTTTCCAGGAACGCCACCAATCACAAAGCCCGGCTCATAGCCGCACTCTTCCAAGATCCAAGTGACCATCCCTGCCGTTGTGGTTTTGCCATGGGTACCTGCAACCGCAATCACCCAACGATGGCGCAGAACTTCATCATGCAGCCACTGTGGACCAGAAACGTATGGGATCCCCTGCTCCAGAATAACTTCCACACAAGGGTTGCCACGCGTCATTGCGTTGCCAATGATCACCAAATCAGGTGCAGGATCTAAATGGGAAGGATCATAACCTTCCATCAATGTGATCCCTTCTTTTTCAAGCAGCGTGCTCATCGGCGGATAAACATTGGCATCAGAACCCGTCACTTCATGTCCTAACGTCCGAGCCAGCAAAGCAAGGCCGCCCATAAATGTGCCGCAGATTCCAAGAATATGAATGCGCATATCGTTTCCAGTTGATTACATCGAGTCAGTTCACATTCTAACGCTGTGAACGGCTTAGGCGAAATGGAATTACCTAGGAATCACTTTATACATTGGCTAGAATAGCTGCGAAAACGTTGGCGGTTTGTAAATAAATCGCTACTCCTTCGCAGAATCAGGGAATGTGTCATGAAAACTTTAGGCGAGTTTATCGTCGAAAAGCAGCAAGATTTTCCACACGCTACTGGCGAACTAACCGCTCTCCTCTCCGCAATTAAACTGGGTGCCAAAATTATCCACCGCGATATCAACAAAGCGGGCTTGGTGGATATTCTCGGTGCAAGTGGTGCGGAAAACGTGCAGGGTGAGGTTCAGATGAAACTGGATCTCTATGCCAATGAAAAACTCAAAGCCGCCTTAAAAGCGCGTGGAGAGGTGGCGGGTATCGCATCGGAAGAAGAAGACGATATTGTTATCTTTGAGGGCGACCGCGCCAACAACGGTAAATATGTCGTTTTAATGGATCCGTTAGACGGTTCTTCCAACATCGACGTTAACGTGTCGGTCGGTACGATTTTCTCTATCTATCGCCGCATCACGCCAATTGGGCAGCCGGTTACCGAAGAAGATTTCCTGCAGCCGGGAAATTGTCAGGTTGCCGCTGGTTATGTGGTTTATGGCTCTTCAACGATGCTGGTATACACCACCGGCAACGGGGTTCACGCCTTTACCTATGACCCATCGCTGGGCGTATTCTGCCTGTCACATGAACGCGTGCGTTTCCCTGAAAAAGGCAATATGTACTCCATCAACGAAGGGAACTACATCAAATTCCCTCTCGGCGTGAAGAAATACATTAAGTATTGCCAAGAGCAAGACGAAGCGACTCATCGCCCTTATACCTCACGCTATATTGGTTCTTTGGTTGCCGATTTCCATCGCAACCTGCTCAAAGGCGGTATTTACATCTACCCAAGCACCGCAAGCCATCCTTCTGGCAAGCTGCGTTTGCTGTATGAATGCAACCCTATGGCATTCTTAGCAGAACAAGCGGGCGGTAAAGCGACCGACGGTTTCCGTCGTATTCTGGATATCGCACCGGAAAAACTGCATCAGCGTGCACCGTTCTTCGTCGGTACCAGTTCTATGGTAGAAGACGCTGAACGCTTCATGAGCGATTTCCCAGACGCATAATCCTGCCTACCGATACATTTCAAACGCAAGGCCACGCGCCGAACGCTTGAAAGATGTCGGGTAGACTGTTCATTTGTGGAGTGACCGCTATAATAGCCGTCACTCCATTTCTGGTTTGATTAAAGGAAACCGACATGAGCTTGATTAACGTCCCTGCTGGCAAAGACATGCCAGAAGATATCTACGTAGTTATCGAAATCCCAGCTAACGCTGATCCAATTAAATATGAAGTAGACAAAGAAACAGGCTGCCTGTTCGTAGACCGTTTCATGTCTACCGCTATGTTCTACCCATGCAACTACGGCTACATCAACCACACTCTGTCTCTAGACGGTGATCCGGTTGACGTTCTGGTCCCAACTCCGTACCCACTGCAGCCAGGTTCAGTCATTCGTTGCCGCCCAGTTGGCGTGCTGAAAATGACTGACGAAGCCGGTGAAGATGCGAAACTGGTTGCTGTTCCACACAGCAAAATGACTAAAGAATACGATCACATCAAAGATGTGAACGATCTGCCTGAACTGCTGCGTGCCCAAATCTCCCACTTCTTTGAACACTACAAAGATCTGGAAAAAGGCAAGTGGGTTAAAGTTGAAGGTTGGGACAACGCTGAAGCGGCTAAAGCTGAAATCGTTGCCTCTTTCGAGCGCGCTAAAAACAAATAATTGTTTTCACGTGCACGAAAAAAAACACCGCCATTGGCGGTGTTTTTTTATGTTTTACTGTCAGACAAGCAGCGTGTTATTCGCTACATTCCTGATCGCGCTTCAACCAGTCGCCGCATTTGATACGTGGCAAACTGTCTACCGAGTACAGATAGATATATATCCACGCACTGCCAAATGGCGTTTGAATCAGCTCTCTACGATAATCCTTGCTGTTGCTTTTCAGCTCATCCAGCTCGGCTAAAATGGAAGAGTTAATGCGATAGACTTCGCAAAACACCTTTCCATCGCCCGGAACTACCGCCGGAAAATGGCCGAGATCGTACATCTCATACCCTTCGAGCTCACATTCACCCAGCAACATGGCGTTAGTCATCCAATGACTATTGCCCTGCTTACGACGTAGACTTCCATATACAATAATTCGCATCACTCAAACTCAAACTGATAGAGCAAATCGAGTGCCTGATCGAGTCCAGACACCGCTTCCAGATATAATTTTGGCATTAGACGATAGCGTAACGTTAGCGTCGCCAACGAATCAAATATCCCAACACCATATTTTACCTGTAATCCTGGTAGTACATAACCACTCACAACAACCTGTGAGCTGTCTCCAACGCCCTGAGCGTCCAGAGATAAATTACTCACGCCAAAGGTTTCGCCGATTTTACCCACCAGCTTACCACTTTGCGCCACACCCATGCCGATCAGCATTGATGTCATGGCATTACTGTCCGTTCCCGAACTTTCTAATCCTTGCCCACGCAGCAAATAAGACAGCGCCATCTGCTGTGACATGGCAGGATCTGAGAATACTTCTAGTTTCGGCTGATCAGCAAGTCCTGTTACACGTACCCCTGCAGTTACGTCATCTTCCGTGGCGTCAGGATTACGAATTGCCTCGATATTCAGCAATGGCTGCTCTGGTGGCCCAGAGAAGATCAGTTCACCTTTGCGGATCAACAAATCTTGCCCATACGCGGCAAAACGACCTTCAGGAATATTCACCTGACCATTCAGGCCCAGACCATGTTCGTCTTGAACCATCTTCAGATCGCCCTGCAATTTCGCTTTCAGACCGAAAGCATCCAAACGAACATTAGGGCCAATATGAATATTCAAATTGCTGTTAATCGGAATCGACGCCGATGGTGGCGTTATCGGCTGGCGCTGGTTGTTCAGCATTACCTCATCCGACGATACCGACACCGCGCTTTCTGGCAGCTCTTGTACCGTAATTCGCGCCCAAGGAATACCCACCGAGCCGTTTAAAGCAAACATCTTCGGCGTCGCTTCAAACACAATATCCGGTGACACATCCAAACGCACCATCGGCGGAACAGTTACGCGAACGCGATCTCCTTTCACTGCAATCTGCGCACGCCATGCATCAATCACACGCCAATCCGCATTACCCGTCAGATTAAGTTGCCCACGCGAGGTTTTGATCACCCCTTGCAGCGCCGAACTCATCCCCGCAAAGTTAACCGCCAGATTGCCTTCCGTGATATCAAACGGCATAAACTGCCCATCGATATCGACTTTATCCAGCGCCATACGTCCGAAAATCTGCGGCTGCTGGGCGTTACCACCTAAGCGTAAAGCGGCGTTCAGCATCCCTTGCGCTTTTTCTCCAGACATCAGCGCAGGGTTCAACATCGCCAGCGAGATGCTTTTGATATTCACGTTACCCGACAGATTTCTGCGTCCTTGAGGATCGGCAATCTGAACGTTTCCCTCGAGCTGACCATTACCCGCAATTTTTATCAGCCAATCCAGCTGAGCACGACCGTGATTAAGCGCTGCGTTCAGGTTCAGCGTGTCAAAAGCAATAGGCAGTTGGTTCCCTTGAACGGCCTGTTGCACCTTAACCCCTTTACCAATAAGCGAAACTTTCGCCTCTGGCAACGCCTGACCTTCCTTCCAGCTTACGTCCGCGCGCCCGGTGAATACCCCATTCAATGCGGTATCTGGCCCTAAGAACGGTTTAATCATGGCTAAATCGAAACGGTTTAATACCACGCTAGCATTACCGCTCGCACCTGCTTCAATCGTTTTAGGAACACAAACCTCAGCGTTCGGGTTTAACCAGCAATGCGGGCCAACGCTGATTTTTTGCTGCTGGTTAAGATAATCGAGCGCAATTGGTCGGGTTAAGCGCCATTCGCCAACCGGAGTATCAAAGCGCGTATCGTTTAAGGTTCCCTGCCAACGCTCAGTAGTGCGATCAAAACTGCCCTTCAGCGCCAACTGACCAGAAAGCGGAGCGCCATTGATTTTCAGCTGCAGCTGGTGTTGTTTCTCACTGCCTTTAGCATCTAGCGTTAACAGGCTTATCAGGAAATCATCCTGTTTCAGTTGCTCAACGCGCGCATTCAGATTGCCTTCAATCTGCTCGCCAGAACGAATATCGCCGTCCAGCTTCACTCGATTGATGGTTAACGTCTGCCACTGCAAACCAGACGCCGTGAGATCGGCCAATACCTGCGGCGCCTTAAGATCGCCACGCAGTTTCAACGTGCCTTTCGCCGTACCCGCTAACCCCGGCAAATTGCCATCAAGGCGAGGCGCATCAATAACGGCATCCAGCGCCCACTTATCAGACAGCTCGCCGGTGATATCAATTTTGTTGCGGCCTAGGCCAATGTGCATCTGTGGAATTTTCCACTGACCAGCCTGATTTCCGGTCAGATTTCCACGAACATCGACCTGATTTTGCTTCACGTTACCATCAAGCTGAAGCACCGGAACGCGTAGCTGCCAATTTCCACCGTATAAACTGCCCTGCGTCTCAATATTGCCGTTCAGTTTAGCCGGCCATTCAGGCCACTGTTTCGCCGTATTGATACCATCAAGCGTGAGCTTACTCTTCCAGCTAATCGCTTTGCTCCAGTCTACTAAGGCTGAAAGATCGGTATTCCCCTGCAAAGCAGCGACACGCAGACGAGTTAAATTAAATTGCTGATCCGTCCCTTTACCATCAAGGGTAATTTTAGCCGCCGGAATTTCATTACCGCTAACATCGGTTCGCAATGACAGCGCGTAAGCTTTACCGCTGCCGTTTAAGCGCAGACGAATATTTTTAGCCTGATACTCAGGTGTCCCCGCTAAAGGCCACTGTACGCCAGGGCTTTCCAGCGTCACCGCCAACGGTAAGCCCGCCGTGGCTAACTGCGTTTCTGCCGCTAACGTGGCTTTTAACGGACCAGATAAATTAGCATCCAGCGTTAATACATCACGCAGATCGCCTTTGATACCCAGCTTGAGTTTTTCGCCTTTAACCGGATCGACGTTCAAATCTGCGTTTAGACGGAAATCCATCGGCCACCGATCACTCAACGTCGCCTGACCATGCATGGATACGTTACCCTGCGGCGAACGAACCTCCAGCGTATGCAAACGCAGCGCGCTATCTTTAGTCACCGCCCTCACCAGCAACGAATTCACCACGATATCGCTATCGCCGGTGATACGTAATTGCTCACCAGAAATCCGCTTAACGGTCAGATCCAACGGCAAACGCAGTTCTGGCAAATCAGGCAGCAATGGTTTAGCAAACAGCTCTGCCAACACTTCGCCTAATGGCTTCTCAATCGCTGTTTTTTCCGCCTCAGACTGTGCATCTTTCTGAGCTTTGGCCTTTGCCTGCTCAGGCTTGGCAACCTGCTTCACCACATGCTCCGCGGCATCGGAAGCGGCCTGCTTGGCGCTGTCGGCGGCGGCATCCATGGCCGCCTGAGTCACTGGCTTATCTTTAACAGCCACCGCAACTACCTGATCTTGAACCGGCGTTGCAGGCGTTTTCGGCAATGCCACCAACAGAGACTTAATGTTGGTTGGCAACAACGTTAAACCGCGATCTCGCCATTCAGCGCCGGTGCGAAATTCTTCCAAAGAAATAGCGGTGTCATCGACCGTGACGTGAACGTTATTGATACGCAGCAAACGGATGGCCACGGGATAAGGCGCTTTCAGTTCGGTCAACGGTTCACTGGTGGTTTCTGGTGCAGGCTCAGAAGGCGCCAACTCTTGCGTGTTAATCGCAACGTCAATCTGATTGGCCGTTAGGGCATTTAGGCACAGCTCGCTTCTTTTCAAGCAGCCGATATCAACCGCCAGATGAAACTCACCGGCTTTTACTTTCACGCCGGGCATTTGGTAGGAAACGCCGGTTAACGTTAGATTACGCCACCCGCCGGTGACGCCCGCGATATCAAGCCCAGGCACCCAACGCGCCGCGCTGTTGATAACAAAATGAAGCCCCGGCGTACTGATCACGGTGCCAATCAGGCCAACCACCAGCAATACGAGCACCAGCAAAAAGATCAGGCTGAATTTGATTACACGTCTCATAGTTCAGGCCCCAATCCGATGTAAAACTGCAAATCATGGTTATCTTTATCACCAACCGGTACCGCAAAATCGAGCTTGATTGGCCCAACCGGTGATTCCCAGCGCACGCCAACACCGGCGCCGGTATAAAAATTACTGCGTTTGATATCGTTCACCGCTTCACCAGAGTCAACAAAGGTGGCACCCCACCACTTTCCAGTGACGTTATATTGATATTCCAATGAACCCGTAGCGAGTTTGGAAGCACCGGTTAACTTGCCTGAGCTATCTTCCGGTGAAATAGATTTGTATTTATATCCGCGAATACTGCGGTCACCACCGGCGAAGAAACGCAGGTTTGGCGGCACTTTTTCGAAGTTATTGGTTTCAATCCATCCCACGTTACCGCGAACCACAAAGCGGTGTTTTTCGGCTAACGTCCGGATCCACACTTGCTGAGCCTGCACAACGGCGAAGTCAACATCAGAGCCCCAGGTGGTATCGGATACATCAAATGAATAACGCTGGCTGTCGCCCCATACCGGCATGAGCCCGCCGCGAGAGCGGGTGCGGTTCAGCATAATCCCCGGATACAACAGCATGGTGTCGTTCGACACTTCGCCCTGCGTAAAGTGGTTAAGACTCCAACGCAGGTTAACTGAACGCTGCCAGCCACTCGACAGATCCCAATATCTCGCCACGTTCAGCGTGGTGGTATCTTCTTCGGTATCATTGAGATCGGTACGCTTGAAACCGCCCTGCAATAGGTAATATTGCTCAATCGGGTTCTTTAGCAGAGGAATTTTATAGCTGAAATCTGCGGTTTGTTCTGGTGCCGAAAGGTTGAGCGAGGTTTCGAAACTATGCCCATACGAGTTAACCCAAGGACGCTTCCACGTAGCCTGCACGCGCGGCCCCACGTCGGTGGCATAGCCGCCGCCGAGCTCAACGGTATTACGCACTTTAGGAGAAACGACGGCGTCTAACGGCAGCTCTTTATCGGCGGTTGCCTGTTTAAAATCAGGCGATACCACCACCGAGTTGAACCAGTTAGTGGCTGACAAACGGCGGCTGAATTCAGCCAACTGCTCAGAGGTGTAATATTCCCCCTGTTTGAAAGGCACCAAGTGCTGCAAATACTCTTCTCGGATCTGCGAACCTTCAAACGTCACGTCGCCAAAGCGATAGCGTTTGCCGCTATCGAAATCGATATCCCAAAATGCTTTGCGCTCATCCTCGATAACGCCAAGCTGATGCACCGGCATCGTGGCGTCGAAGTAGCCTCTACGCACCGCAATAGAGGTCAGGGAATTCTTGAAACTATCGTACGTACCGTGATTAAGCACGGTGCCAATTTTAGGCTCACCGGTTTTCAGCAGATCTTTATAAGCAGAGTCGTCTTTAGCCTGCCCTAAAATTTTCACGTCCACGCCAGCAATCAGCACGGGTTCACCGGCCTTCACTTTCGCAATCAGCAAAGGTCTCTCAGGCGGTTTCTTATCCTGATAATCAAATTCGATGGTTGGCTGATAATAGCCGAGCGCTTTCAGCCCCCGTCGAATGGATTCATCAACTCGGGCGCGAAAACGGCCATCATTGCTGACTTCATCATTTTCGATGGTGGAAAGACTGGCTCGTACGTTCTGTTCGAGCGACCCGCTTAAACCTTCAACTTTTAAGCGAACTTGCGCTGCATTGGCCAATGGGGATGCCAAAAAGAGGCATATAAAGCCAAAGAGACGAAATCGTGGCACGCGAACTCCTGAAGTTTACCCTACCTGTAAAACATTCCGTCTGTCAGGGGGAACTGCTATCCGACGGAATTCAAAAATGTGCATGAGCACCAGTTTGCAATGCCATTAGTAACATGGTTGCAATAATTAGGCATATTGTGCGCAAAGTAAGTATGAGATACAACTAATGACCGAATTGATCTAAATAAAGTAATCACTAAAGTTATGTATATAGTAGCTAAGTGATACATAAATCTAAGACAGGAGCCTCCTGTGGCTAACGCAAATCATAATATTCAACCACTTACGGCAGAGCACGCTCTTCCTGGCCGCAATACCCCTATGCCGATCGCTAAAACACATGCGGTGAACGGAAATTCTATGACCGAGGTTCCTGAAGGAATGGAAACCGCCATTTTCGCTATGGGGTGCTTCTGGGGCGTAGAACGTCTGTTCTGGCAACAGCCGGGAATTTACAGTACGGCGGCAGGATATAGCGGCGGGTTCACCCCCAATCCAACCTACCGCGAAGTGTGTTCTGGCCAAACCGGGCACGCGGAAGCCGTGCGCATCGTGTTTGATCCAAAAATTATCAGCTACGCAAAATTACTTGAGCTGTTTTGGGAAAACCACGATCCCGCACAGGGCGATCGTCAGGGAAATGACATTGGCAGCCAATACCGTTCTGCTATCTATGTGCTTACGCCACAGCAGCAGGCTGAAGCACTGACTAGCGAAGCTCGCTTTCAGAAAGCGATGAAGGAAGCCAACGACTCACGCGAAATCACGACCGAAATTAACGCGGCCAAACCGTTCTACTATGCAGAAGATGAGCACCAACAATATCTGTATAAAAATCCGCATGGCTACTGTGGTCTGGGTGGCATTGGGGTATGTCTGCCGCCACAGCTTTAATATTGTCGAGAGCCCGCTTCACGATTAAAATTGGCTAATAGCAATGGCTTATGAAGAAGTGAGCACCTTTTAATCTCTAGCTGGTTTCTCATGGCTGCTGCTATACTAGACGCGGGTCACAGAAATGTGGCCTCGTTAATAGTAGTTAGTACGCGGCATAGTGCGCAAAAACTAGCCGTTTTTTTGTTAAACTCCCATTAATCACTGCCCTTCACTATTCCCCGGAGCACTCCGGTCGAAGCGGATAAATTATGTTAAACAGTATTTTACTGATCCTGATATTGATCGCGATAAGCGCCTTTTTTTCCATCTCGGAAATTTCACTGGCCGCCTCTCGCAAAATGAAATTGAAAACAATGGCTGATGAAGGCGATATCAACGCTTCTCGTGTCATTGCGCTCCAAGAACAGCCCGGCTACTTCTTTACCGTGGTACAAATTGGGCTAAATGCCGTCGCTATCCTCGGTGGTATCGTCGGTGACGCCGCATTTTCTCCAACCTTCCGGATTCTGTTTGACCGCTTTATGGCACCAGAAATCTCTGAGCAGGTCAGCTTTATTTGCTCATTCGTGTTGGTTACCAGCTGCTTTATTTTGTTTGCCGACCTCACACCGAAACGCATCGGTATGATCGCCCCTGAAACGGTCGCCGTTCGGATCGTCAACCCGATGCGCTTCTGCCTGTTGGTATTCAGACCTTTGGTATGGTTCTTTAATGGCCTTGCCAACATGATCTTCCGCTTATTTAAGCTGCCAATGGTACGTAAAGACGATATTACTTCTGATGATATCTACGCCGTCGTTGAAGCCGGTGCACTCGCTGGCGTACTGCGTAAGCAAGAGCACGAGATCATCGAGAACGTATTTGAGTTGGAATCTCGCACGGTTCCTTCTTCTATGACGCCGCGTGAAAGCATCATCTACTTCGATTTGAGCGAAAGCGAAGAAAGCATCAAAGAAAAAGTCTCTACTCATCCGCACTCGAAGTTTTTAGTTTGTGATGGGGCAATCGATCACGTGGTGGGCTACGTTGACTCCAAAGATTTGCTGAACCGAGTATTGGGCAATCAAAGCCTCGTGCTCAGCAGCGGCGTGCAAATTCGCAACGTGTTAATCATTCCCGACACGCTGACGTTGTCTGAAGGGTTAGAGAGTTTTAAAACCGCTGGTGAAGACTTCGCTATTATTCTGAACGAATATGCGTTGGTGGTAGGTATCATCACGCTTAACGATGTAATGACCACGCTGATGGGCGATCTGGTTGGTCAAGGCCAAGAAGAACAGATCATTGCTCGCGATGAAAACTCGTGGCTGGTTGAAGGCGTTACGCCAATTGATGATGTGATGCGCGTGCTAGATATTGAAGAGTTTCCGCAGAACAGCAACTATGAAACCATCGGCGGCTTCATGATGTATATGCTGCGTAAAATTCCAAAACGCACCGACTACGTCAAATACGCGGGTTATAAGTTTGAAGTTGTTGATATCGACAGCTACAAAATCGATCAGCTGCTAGTGACTCGCTTGGCCGAGCGCCCAGCGCCGATCATTCCCGATGCGGCTGGTGATTTAGAAAAAGCGAAAGAAGCCAATACCTAAGCTCAGCGCTTCAAACTGCATGATAGAAACACAAACGGCCCGCAAGGGCCGTTATCATTTTCCTACTTTCTAGCCTATCTGCTCTAGCCTATTCGCTCTAGCTTAGTAGCAACACAGCAGGGAGCTCTTCCCAATCTGCCTATGCCATTTCAGCCTGCAGTCGTGTGACTTGACGATTAATCTCAGACATGGCGCTGAGGTGGCGTTTGTCTCGCACTTTCGGAGGAAGAACCTTCCCCATGTCGAACTCGAAAGCGCCGACATCCTTGATATATAACCGTCCACGAAACAGGGTTTTTACATACTTGGCGACAAGAAGCGGATTGTAGCGTTGGAAGATTTTCATTGTTGTGTTTACCTCCCGGTAATGACATGCGGCAGGGTATAAAAATTCACTCAGCCAAAACGGCTGCACTCACCCTATCCGCGTAATGGACTATAAATATAGACCCTATTCACAACTTTGGGTTCCCATTAAGCGCTATTTTTCACTATATTTACCTCAGCTGACAGAATGGTATGCAAAAAGTCATACCCAACATGAAATAATCGCGCAAAAAATGGGGTTTTAGCCTTACAGAATAAAACTTTCGATCACACTTCAAAACAGGACAGACCTCCGATCACAATCTATGCTTTTGACACGATCGTTCTGACTGTTTATTTAGGGAGCCTGCATGAAACTACAAAAACACTACCTACTTCCGTTGCTGCTGCTATCGATGTCAGTTTCGGCACATAATTTTCAGCAAGACCAGCGCGTCGCGCCCGTGGGTATCAGCGACCGTGGAGAGCTGAACTATCAGAATAATGAGTTTAGCTACAAAAACTGGAACAGTGCCCAGTTGGGTGGAAAAGTACGAGTCATTCAGCATATCGCTGGGCGTACTTCTGCCAAAGACATGAACGATCCATTAATTGAAGCCATCAAGAAAGCCGGTTTACCGCACGACAAATATCAAACTACCACCATCGTGAATACTGATGACGCGATTATTGGTACAGGGCCATTCGTTCGCAGCAGTATTGAAAGCAGCAAGAAGGAGTTTCCGTGGTCGCAATTTATCGTTGACGATAAAGGTGCTGCGAAAAAAGCATGGGACTTACAGCCAAAAGGATCGGCGATTGTCGTTCTGGATAAACAAGGCAACGTAAAATTTGCGAAAGATGGCGCGCTGACGCCACAGGAAGTACAGCAGGTTATGGGCCTGCTGCATCAGCTGTTAGGTTCTTAAAAGCCTAAAAGAGAGAAACACGGAACCCCGGATTCAGGAAAGACTCTGCCGGGGTATAATCCAGCGTTTTCCCCTGCCAATCGTGGATCTGCGCACCCGCGGCAAGCGCAACCGCATGCCCCGCCGCCGTATCCCAAACGTTAGTTGGCCCGAAGCGTGGGTAAAGTTGAGCTTTCCCTTCTGCCACTAAACAGAATTTCAGCGAAGAACCTACGGCAACAGTTTGATGCTCACCCAACTGAGCCAAATAATCTCTCAACTCGTCATCGGCATGGGAACGGCTTACAACTACCAGCGGTGGATTAGCATTGCTGACGTGGATTTGCTCGCGCACGCCATGCTCTTCTTTCCAAGCTTTACCGCGCTCCGCACAATACAAAGCATCGTTAACCGGCGCATAAACCACGCCCATCACAGGGACGCCGTTTTCGATCAGGGCGATATTGACCGTGAACTCACCGTTACGGCTAATAAACTCCTTGGTGCCATCTAACGGATCCACCAGCCAATAGCGTTGCCAATGTTGGCGGATCGCCCACGATGGCGGATCTTCTTCAGACAACAAAGGGATCTCAGGCGTCAGTTTCGCCAAGCCATCGCGGATCACGAGATGCGCCGCCAGATCTGCTGCGGTGACCGGCGAGTCGTCAGATTTATGCTCTACGTTAAGAGGTTTATCGTCTTGATAGACGACCATTATTGCCTCTCCGGCTTCACGCGCCAGTCGGGAAATTTGTTCTAACATACCTACCTCTTTAAACAATGATGTCGTTTAGAAGACTAGTTTTTTTTGTGTTGAATAGCCATCTTTTGGTGGCTATACGAATAAGGTTCTATTCAACAATTATTTATGTGATCGCAGAGTAAGGTTTCGACCGCCTTACTCTTTATGTAATCGCGGAGTAAAGTTTCGACCGCCTTTCAGCAACGGTATTCACATACAAACTAAGTGAAGGCGTCCGAGTCGGGTGCGCCAGCGCGCGCACCCAACACCCGCGCGCCTTTATCCGAGACGCCATCTCCGCTACGGTTTGGTATCGCCCATCCCGGGCGCCCCAAACTCCGCCGGTACATCCCTGTACCGCCGGCTCTCCCAACCAAGACCTAAACAATTAAAAGTAAAATAGAGAAATAAAATAAAAAGATAAGAAGACAAAAATGTCTTTTGCCTTTTGTCTTTTTTATGTTGAAAGAATGCATTTTAGAGCCGCCAGCAGGGATGCTGGTGGCAGGTTGAGGGCGTACAGGATGTACGCTCCGAGACCGGTCGGGCAAACGGCTCGGTAAAAAGCGCGAGAGTCGAGAGGTTGCGCGCTGGCAACCTCTCGTCGGACGCCTACGCCAGCAGTTTCATGGAAACGCAGATGCTCTCGGGCGGACGAAATCTTTCACCGTTCTAACATAAAATATTCTAGCCGTAAGGCAGCGTTTGAGCCTCCACACTCGGACGCCTACGCCAGCAGTTTCATAGAAACGCAGATGCTCACGGGCGGACGAAACCCTTCACCGGGCGAACATGAAGGATCGCAAATACTCGGTGACGGTTGAACCACCACTCCCCCATCTGTGAACTCCCCCACGGACACCCTCCCCTGTATCTGGCAGAGTTCACACTTCTGGAAATACCTTCATCGTAGTTACACGTTTAATTGCGATGCTTGTCATAAATACACTCATGGAGATCACCATGTCCGCTCGCCCCCTTTCTTACTCTCTGTTGGCCCTGCTTATTGCCAGTTCTGCGCAGGCTGCGACCGTGGATTTACGCATACTCGAAACCAGCGACCTGCACAGCAATATGATGGATTTCGACTATTACAAAGATAAGCCCACTGAAAAGTTTGGCCTAGTGCGTACCGCAAGCCTCATCAACGATGCTCGCCATGAAGCCACCAACAGCGTTTTAGTCGATAACGGCGATCTCATCCAAGGCAGCCCATTGGGCGATTACATGGCAGCCAAGGGATTGAAAGACGGCGAAATACATCCCGTTTATAAAGCGATGAACACGCTGGATTACACGGTAGGCAACATCGGTAACCATGAGTTTAACTATGGATTGGATTATCTGAAGAAAGCGCAGGCTGGCGCGAAATTTCCCTACATCAATGCCAACGTGGTCGATGCCAAAACCGGTGAACCGATTTGGAAGCCGTACCTGATCGCCGAAAAGCAGGTCAAAGACCGCGATGGAAAAATGCATACGCTGCGCATCGGTTACATTGGCTTTGTTCCACCACAAATCATGACGTGGGATAAGTCCAATCTGGCAGGCAAAGTGAAGGTAAATGACATCACTGAAACGGCCCGTCGATATGTACCGCAGATGAAAAAAGAAGGCGCCGATCTGATTGTCGCTATCCCACACTCTGGCCTATCCAGCCTTCCTTATCAGGTGATGGCTGAAAACTCGGTTTACTATCTGAGCCAAGTGCCCGATATCAACGCCATTATGTTCGGTCATTCACACGCGGTTTTCCCGAGCAAAGATTTTGCCGATATCAAAGGTGTAAATATTGATAAAGGCACGTTGAACGGTATCCCTGCCGTGATGCCTGGACAATGGGGAGATCATTTAGGTCTGGTCGATCTGGTAATTAACAACGATCAAGGCAGTTGGAAGGTCGAAGAAGCTACCGCACAGGCGCGTCCTATTTACGATCTTACCAATAAAAAATCATTGGCGGCAGAAGACGAAACTTTAGTTAAGGTGCTGAAAGACGATCATAAAGGCACCCGCGATTTCGTCAGCCAGCCTATCGGCAAATCCAACGGTAACATGTACAGCTATCTGGCGCTGATCCAAGACGATCCAACGGTACAGATCGTGAATAACGCCCAGCGCGCCTACGTTGAACACTATATTCAAGGCGATCCGGATCTGGCCGATATTCCCGTGCTGTCTGCCGCAGCACCGTTTAAGGTTGGCGGGCGTAAAAACGATCCGGCCAGCTATGTAGAAGTCGAAAAAGGCCAGCTCACCTTCCGCAACGCCGCCGATCTTTACCTGTATCCAAATACGTTGGTGGTCGTCAAAGTCAGCGGAGCCGATGTGAAAGAGTGGCTCGAATGCTCTGTTGGGCAGTACAACCAAATTGATGTAAACAGCAGCAAGCCTCAGGAATTGATTAACTGGGATGGATTCCGTACCTACAATTTCGACATCATTGACGGCGTCAATTATCAGGTTGATGTTAGCCAGCCTGCGCGCTATGACGGCGAATGTGTGCTGATAAATCCTAAATCCGAACGTATTAAGGGACTCACATTCAACGGCAAACCGATTGATCCTAAGGCCCAATTCCTCATCGCGACCAACAACTACCGCGCCTACGGCGGCAAGTTTGCAGGAACCGGCGATAAGTATATTGCGTTTGCTTCACCTGATGAAAACCGTGCCGTACTTGCCGACTATATTCGCACCGAGACCAAAAAACATGGTGCAGTCACTCCACAGGTCGATAACAACTGGCGACTTGCGCCGATTCACAGCAAAACCCCGCTGGATATTCGCTTTGAAACTTCACCGAGTGAAAAAGCGAGCAAATTCATTTCTGAACATGCTCAGTATCCGCTTATCAGCAAAGGCCAAGATAATCTAGGTTTTGCGCTGTATCAGATTGATCTACAAAAGTAATACTAATCCCCCGCTGATTCACAGTGGGGGATTCTCGGTATAGACCGGTCAGATCCCCAATTCATCAGCAGCAAATCTCGCGATGCTCATTCGGCTAGCAACATAATCCAACTCATTATCTTCTAGAAACCAAGCCGCCGATAACCCCGCATAGGCCATAATCCACATCAGCAATCTTTGCCTATCTAAGTTTGCTGCCTGCGTAACCACGGCGAGTTGGCGCAAAAAACGCTCGCGCTGTGTACATGTTGAAAGCTCAGGATTACAAAATAAGTTGGCATAATCATAACCACGCTCACCGAATAAGCCTTTGGGGTCAATTGCCAACCATCCACGCTCACCAAAATCTAAAATATTTCCATGGTGTATATCGCCGTGCAATACCACTTCGTCTTGTGGGCTAGACAACAACGTTTCGGCAACCGAACAACACAATGACATTAGTGGATCATGAGACAACAATGCAGCCTGCCGTAATGCGTTAAAACGCTGATGCAGTGTCTCCAGCGGGGGTGTCGTTTCTTCACGGTGAATATGCAACTGAGTGACGACACGGCAAATAACCTGGCTCGCTTCATCGTCTTGGCTATGTTTAGCCATATGCAGCAGATTTTTGCCTCCGCACGCACGCTCCATCAGCAAGGCTTCGTTATGATGAGCAACAACTTTCGCAGCACCATTGCCATTCCACCATTGCATTAAATCGGCACCGCGGCGCTCCTCTTCAACCAGAGCAAGCTTCAGCATTAATGACCTGCCATCGCACAATACTGGCAGTAGCTGACTGCTATGAGTCTGTATTGGCGCACCATCAGCCTGTAAATTCCACCGAATTAACCAATGGGAAAACATCGCCTTTCCTCACTTTTTATTTCTTTGATTATCGCAAATGAATAAACAACCCCCAAAGAGTTATGGCTTAAATTATAAATTGCATTTAAAATGCACCTTATAAAATATAGGCATCCTGAGGAACATAACTATGGCATTACGCGATCTATCATTAGGTGAGCTGGCAATCACTATCCCACGTGCAACGCGTCTTTTCCGTCAGCATGATATGGACTTCTGCTGTGGGGGCAAACAAACTTTATTGCGCGTAGCCACCAAAAAAAATCTGAATGTTGATGAGCTAGAAGCGCAATTAGAAGCCCTTAAAAGCGAGCCGAACAGTGCCACCGCACACGACTGGCGTACAACGCCGCTGGCTGAGATCACGCCGTTTATTGTCAAACGCTATCACGATCGTCATCGTGAACAACTGCCTGAGCTGATCCTCATGGCGGAAAAAGTAGAACGCGTACATGCCGACAAACCAACCTGCCCAAAAGGTTTGGGTAAACAGCTGAACTTAATCTATCAAGACCTCAGCCAGCACATGATGAAAGAAGAACGTATTCTCTTCCCGCTGATTGAACAAGGGATGGGCGCACAGGCTGGCGGTCCGATTTCAGTAATGGAGAGCGAACATGACGACGCCGGTGAACAGCTTCAAGTCATCAAGTTCTTGACCAACAATGTCGTTCCACCTGAAGGTGCCTGTAATACTTGGCAAGCTTTGTATGCTGGGATCAACGAATTCATCAATGACTTGATGGAGCACATCAGTTTAGAAAATAACTTACTCTTCCCACGTGCGCTGCGCGGCGAATAAGAAACCTACTGCTCTAGAACGTAAAAAAGCCGGCATACGCCGGCTTTCGCATTGATTAGCGTGAACGCTAACCTGAATTACAGGATTTCTAGCAGTTCAACGTCAAAGACCAATGCGCTGTACGGAGGGATAGAAGCACCCGCACCACGTTCGCCATAAGCTAAGTTATGAGGAATATACAGCTGCCATTTTGAACCGACTGGCATCATGGTCAATGCTTCGATCCAACCAGGGATCACGCCATTCACTGGGAATTCAGCTGGCTGGCCACGTTCAACGGAGCTATCAAATACGGTGCCATCAACCAGACGACCGGTATAGTGGACACGAACCTGATCCTGACGAGCTGGAATAGTCCCTTCACCTTTTTCCAGCACTTTGAACTGCAGGCCAGATTCAGTTACGGTAACATCATCATTCTTAGCGTTTTCTTCCAAGAATTTCTGACCCGCTTCAGCCAAGCCTTTTTGCTGTTCGCGACGCACGGCATCTGCACGTTCGTGGATTTCACGCAGCGCACGATGAACGGCTTCTACAGGAACCGCCGGAGCATTCCCTTCCATCGCGTCGCGCAGGCCTGCCAACAGCGCTTCAGGCTGTAAACCTTCCAGACCAGACTCATTCAGCTGCTGGCCAACTTGCAGACCAATACCATAACTTGCTTGCGCTTCTATACTGTCAAAAGAAGGGGTCGACATGGTGTTTCCTTTAATCTTTAAAATGTAGAAGACGAAGCATAGCAGTGCAGGAGCCTAGGGTAAAATCTTGCGTCCAGAAGGATGACTTTTATCTAGGAAAAAGAAACAATAACACTTCATTTACTTGGTAAGATAAAGACAGGTTATTGCTCCTAGGTGATAGATACCATTTTTCAGAGTATTAACCTGTCATCTAGCGTCGATTTTCTCTACGCTTACGACTAAGGCACCATCAAGAGAGGTCATCATGGGCAGAATCACGCCCAGGAGAAGAAGCAGGCGGGTATATCAGCCCGTTTTGCGTACATGGCTCAACCTACGTCAGCGGATCTCACCGGAACCGCAGGATCAGGAAACGGAGCATCCTATGTCTGCTAGTACGTCTGCCAAGCTGCTGGATAAGCTGAAAGTGGTTAAACAGCACCTGTACAATGTGTGGCATATGCCCGATCGTTTCGATTGGATGGAGCCGCTACCTGCTTTCCACCGCCGCTGGGTGATTGTCGCCACAGTGGTACTTTTGCTGTCTCTCCTCTGGCCTTACTCTGATCCACAAGATGCTCGCTATTCTCCTGAACAACCGCAGGAAAACGAAGCACCTTTGCAGGCTGGGATGCAAAACAACGATGCCCCACCGCCGCCGCGCGTAGCACCGACGAATCAAACCGCCGCAAATGGCTGGCAGGAATACCATATTCAAGCGGGTCAAACCCTAGCGCAGTTATTTCGCGATAACCAACTGGATGTGAACGATGTCTTTGCCATGGCGCAGGTTGAGGGTAACGATAAACCCCTCAGTAACCTGAAAGCTGGGCAAGAAGTTGAAATCCAGCACAACGCGCAAGGCCAGGTTATTGCACTCAAAATTGAAACTATTACTAACGAACAAATCGAGTTCCGCCGCGAATCTGACGGCAGCTTTCGCCGAGTTCGCTAAGCGCTAACCTGCTGTAACAGATATTCACGCAGTACAATCGCCTGATTGTGCTGCTCGTCTCGGCTGCTATAGAGCAGCGTCAGTGATTCTTCGCGCTTTAACAGCTCAACTAATTCTTCACAGGCTTGATTACCCTTCAATTCGGCTCGATATCGCTCGCCAAACTCTTGCCAAGACACGCGTTGCTCATGAAAAGCATGACGTAGCTCATTGCTGGGTGCAACGGCCTTAAGCCACTGCACGCCTTCTAGGCGAACTTTGGATATACCACGCGGCCATAAGCGGTCGGTGAGGAAAGTATTAGCAGGAAATGGGGCATGGACGTCGTAAACGCGGGCGATGTGGATGGTGGCAGGCATAAGAGTCTCCTCAACAGAACTTATGCTAGTTTACGCCGTTTTTCACGACAACCCGAGATTCTGGCGAGAATAAAATGCAAAACGCCGGCACAAGGCCGGCGCTTTGACGAGTTACATCGTTAACAGCTTTTCAGCTATTACTCTGCAACTACAACGACATTCAGCTGTGCGAATACGTCGCTGTGTACTTGGAAGTGAACTTCGTGATCACCAACAGTACGCAGAACGCCATTCGGCAGGCGAACTTCGCTTTTCGCTACCTGAACACCGGCTGCAGTAACTGCATCAGCGATGTCGCGAGTACCGATTGAACCAAACAGTTTGCCTTCGTCGCCCGCTTTAGAAGCGAGAGTTACAGCACCCAGTTCGTTGATCTTAGCAGCACGAGCTTCAGCAGCTGCCAGAACGTCAGCCAGTTTGGCTTCCAGTTCAGCACGGCGTGCTTCGAAGAACTCGATGTTTTTCTTAGTTGCAGGAACAGCTTTGCCCTGTGGAACCAAGAAGTTACGTGCGTAACCTGCTTTAACGTTAACCTGATCACCCAGGCTACCCAGGTTTGCTACTTTATCAAGCAGAATAACTTGCATTACCTTATCCTCTTAAAGTCGTTAATAGACAGCGGCCGATTACTGATGACGATCGGTATACGGCAGCAGGGACAGGTAGCGAGCGCGCTTGATGCAGCGAGCCAGCTGACGCTGGTATTTTGCACGAGTACCGGTGATACGGCTCGGGACAATTTTACCGCTTTCGGTAATGTAGTTTTTCAACGTTGCGATGTCTTTGTAATCAATCTCAACAACGCCTTCCGCGGTGAAACGGCAGAACTTGCGACGACGGAAATAACGTGCCATATGGCTAGTCTCCAGAATCTATCAATTCAATCTGCTCGGCATGCAGAACCATTTTGCTCAGGCCGTTCTTTGCCTTGTGGCAAGAAATGAACCCCTGAACAGTTACTGCGCTACCGACCGTTATACTGTGAGTAATGGCCTGGTTTTCGTGTCCGCTAATAATAACGGGCATTTGGCACCACGCCTGCCGGTGGAAACCGGCTTCCTCCTGCACAGAACGATGCTCAAGCACGAACTGGCAATGAGGAATTCCTGATGGGCTGACCTTGCGAAGCGGCGTCCTGCACACTGTGCCGGATAACACCAGACGGTTGGTCATCAGAAATTACTCTTCAGAATCCCCAGCTTCAGCATCATCTGCGGTTTCGTTTGCGAAATCATCGCGACGTTCACGACGCTCGTCTTTCGCTTTAACCATCGGAGATGCTTCGGTAACAGCGTGCTTAGTACGCATTACCATGCTACGGATAACGGCATCGTTGAAGCGGAAGCTTGTTTCCAGCTCATCGATAACTTCCTGCGGCGCTTCAACGTTCAGCAGAACGTAGTGAGCTTTGTGCAGTTTGTTGATCGGGTAAGCCAGCTGACGGCGGCCCCAGTCTTCCAGACGGTGGATCGTACCTTCTGCTGCAGTGATTGCACCAGTGTAGCGTTCGATCATACCCGGAACCTGTTCGCTCTGGTCAGGATGGACCATAAAAACGATTTCGTAATGACGCATCGAATTGCTCCTTACGGATTATTCAGCCTCCTGATAGGGTCAGCCGCGGCCCATGGAGGCAAGGAACGTGTTTGTGTGCGGCTGAAAAATGACGCGTAATCATACTTGCGCAGGGTAGGAAACTCAAGGTAATTGGCGAAATTATTATCGGGGGGAAGAACAGGAGAAGAATAGTGCCGGTATTTGCCTCTCGAAGGCCGCCAGCAAGGCGTAAGCATTTATTGTCAAAGATATTCAGTTTTTTTGAGCCTAAACAGCAAAAAATGTAGCTATCAATTGAATGAATGAGGACTAAACTATTCATATCGGCAACGGATAATGCTGTTTACCCAATAAATCGCCAATCTAGAAGTTATTCAACCTAAATCAACAACATTGAGGAGAATCCGATGAAATCTATCATCGCCCTCGTGACGACATTAACCCTGTTTGCCGCCACCAACGCACTCGCTGCCACTGAAATCACCGGTCGTCAGGCCAATAACCTGATCGCCAATGAATATGCAGTGATTAGCGTAAACCATGATGTCCAGAACGTGCAGGAAGCCTTGCCTCAGCTGCAACAAGAAGCCACGGCACAAGGTGCAAAATACTATCAGGTGATTGTGATGCATGAACCTGAAAGCAACGGACAAATGCACGTGAGTGCAGCCCTGTTCCGCTAAAGCCGATGCAACACCAGAGAGCAACGCAACAACCTAAAATAGTTCAATAAAAGGTTGAGACAATCCTGCCAAAGACCAAACAATAACAACGAGATATATCGCTACGTTGCCCTGTATGACACCCATCATACGGGGCTTTTTTTCGCTTAAAGATGGCGAGAAAAGAACTGAACACCCACATCTAATGCCGACACCGTGATTTTATGACCAACCGCCGGCTCAGTTTCGAAGCGAACCTGCGCCAGCAAATTCTGCTCGCCCAAATCACGAATCAAACGCCGACTCTCTTCGGCAGGAACGAGGTCATCAGCCAACCCATGCCAAATCAGCAAAGGCTTATCGGCCAGTTTCTCCAACCGATCAACGACTTGATAATCTGCCAAGAACGCCAAATCTGTGGTCAGTTGCTGACGTGACTCGGGGGTTTGAGCCTCAAAAGGCGGGAAAAACGTGGGTGCAAGCGAAAGATAATAGCCCGATCCCATAAACGACGCGGCGGCTTGGATCCACGGATAGCGCACCTTCGCTCCCAGCGTGGTCATTCCACCCAATGATGCACCGCATACGCCAACGCGATTGTCTAAAATAAGACCTTCTCGTTGATAATGCTGATAAATGGCCGGCAGTTCATCGATATTGGATTTTAAAATATCCCAGAAATGGGCTAAACGGAACGCGCTGTCACCGTTAAAACGAGCGCCGTGCAAATTAGCCTCAGGCAAGATGGTACGAAAACCCGCTTTAGCAAACGCATAGCCAAAGTAGGAATAAACCTCTTTCGATGAGGTAAATCCATGATAGAAAAAGATGGTGGGTAACGGCTGTCCCTGTTTTCCAGCCGGAGCCGCATGTAACACCGGAATCCCTTCGATCACGTCATCAAACATCTCAACCATTTTCTCATCACTCCGCAGGCCACACATCAGTGACAAATAATGAGCCGTCGCTCAACGAGAAACAATCACTTCTGGTTCTATCTTATGGCGCTGTCAGGAATTACGTTCCACCTGCTGGTCAATTCCGCACCGTGCAGGATACAATTGAATAACTTGCCTACCCTTAACAGGCCATCCCATGAAAAATATAAAGCTTTCTTTTGTACTCGTAGTAACGCTGTTTTTGACCGCCTGCGGCGTCATGAACAGCAAGCCAGTGCCACCACCTGCACCGGGAGCACATGCTCAAGAAGTTCGCCGTGACCAAACAAGCGGATTGGATCGTATGAGAACCATCAGCGCACAGGTTTATGGCAGCCCAATGAATGCTCAGGAAGTTATTCAAAAACAAGCTGATGAAGCAGGTGCAACTTACTACTACGTCATTATGGTCGATGAAACTGGCGTACCAGGCCAGTGGTATGCTCAGGCCATTTTATATAAGTAAGTTTGTGGGCTTTATTTAACAAATCCTATACGCCTCAGTAAAAGTCTACGCGCTCTGTCTCATTATCAGGCAAAGCTCGTGGACTTTTTTTTATTATCACGCTGTTATGAATACGTTAATACAACTGAACAATTTTATCTGGACGATGAAATATGCGTAAGGAGTTCACCGATGAACAGATCCCCCGTGCTCACCACGCTGTTGCTTTCAATTGGCTTAATTAGCGCATCCGCTCAATCAGCGGAAAATGTTAATGCCGATCTCACTACCGGGCTTCATCAGGTCGGTATTATTTCAGTGCACGATATTGTGGGAGAACCCCACGACGTAGAACGAATTATTGCGCTCAAGGCCGATGAACAAGGCGCAAGCTACTATCGAATTCTGACCATGGATGAAAACACGCCGCAGCACACATGGCACGTTACCGCGGCGTTGTATAGCTGAGCTAGCTTGCGAACCCCATCGCCCGCTGTAAAAGGATCTCTTGGGTTTTGTTATTGATGATGCTAACCCCATCATAGGCGAAGTAGTGTTGGCACCACGCTTGAGCAATATCAGCCGGAGCAAAACGTAAAAGCTGAGCCGCCGCATTCACATTAAACAGCTCGTTGCCAATGATCCTCGCTTCAGCCTCATTGGGTTTCTGTAAACGTTTCGCTAAAGTCCGCCACGCCTTATCAAATAATGCACTTTGCCCTTTCACGTCAGCTAGCTCTAGATTAAGCATCTCTTCCATATGCGGATTTTTACGCCATACACGCAATACGTCTAAGCACATGATATTGCCAGAGCCTTCCCAGATACTGTTTACTGGAGCCTCACGGTATAAACGCGGCAGCTCGCTCTCTTCGCAATAGCCAATTCCTCCTAACGCTTCCATGGCCTCTGCGACAAAAGGAACGCCCTGCTTACAGATTGAATACTTAACGGCTGGCGTCATTAAGCGACCAAACAATTTCTCACCCTGCACATGCGGCATTTCCCAACTTCGACAAAGACGAAACAGCAGCGATGTTTGTCCTTCAAGTCGCAGCGCCATTTTGGCTAGCACCTGCCGCATCAGCGGCTGCTCTGCGAGCGGTTTGCCAAATGCTTGCCGCTGCAACGCATGATAAAACGCCACGGTAAACGCCCTTCTCATCAACCCATGGCTGCCCAGTGCGCAATCAAAGCGCGTTGAGCTTCCCATCTGTAATATCAGGCGCACCCCCTCGCCCTCATCGCCTAGCAGCCATCCCGTCGCATCCTGAAACTCAACTTCTGCGCTCGCATTTGAACGATTACCCAGTTTCTCTTTCAGCCTTTCGATACGAATCGCGTTGCGTGTGCTATCAGGCAGGATACGAGGAACAAAAAAGCAAGAGAGCCCACCGCTGGCCTGCGCCAAAATCAGGTGCGCATCGCTTTGCGGAACCGAGAAAAACCATTTGTGACCCACCAGCCGATAAGGCTGACCATTCCCACGGCCTTCTAACGGTGTTGCCTGCGTCGTATTAGTAAGCACATCCGAGCCGCCCTGTTTTTCCGTCATTCCCATGCCGATGAGCAGCCCCTTTTTCTGTTCTATGGGCAGCGCGTGCGGATCATAACGGTCAGACAGCAACCCCGTTAGCCATCCACTCATTGTGGTTGGCAACGTTTTTTGCAGTAGCGGAATCGCGCCAAAGGTCATGGTGGTTGGGCAAAGCGTACCGGCCTCAACTTGGCTATGTAGCAGAAAACGAGCGGCTCGTGCCGCGAATGCCCCTGTCGGTGCATCTGTTTGCCAAGGCAAATTATGCACTCGATTTTCAGTTAAGCCCTGCATCAACATGTGCCAAGCAGGATGAAACCGTACATCATCAATACGCCGCCCAGCCGCATCGTAGCGCAGCAGCTCAGGAGGATTGGCGTTTGCCATCCGGCCAAGTTCAAGCGACTCTGCCGAACCTAGCTGTAAGCCGACCGCACTTAGCAGCGCAGAATCCCAGCCTGCTAGCTCTCGTTCAACGGCCTCTTGGAGCGGAATGTCAGAAAGATAGAGATTACTGTTACTCAGAGGGTGCGGTTGATTAAAAACCGTATGTGTTTGCCACGTCATATCCAGTGTCCCTTGCGGCCCCGTTAACCGGGTTAAGTCACTAAGTATGATCGTTTAGGCTGATTTTGCTGGAGGGCAGTTCACAAAAGAGAAAGGGCGGCCTAAGCCACCCTTTGTAACGCATGCATGTTCAGTTAGGCGATATCACGCAAACTTATGAACGTTGGCGCACGGCCTCAAACAGGCAAATACCGGTCGCGACGGAAACGTTCAGAGAGGAAACGCTGCCCGCCATCGGAATGCTGATCAGCTCATCGCAATGTTCGCGGGTCAAACGGCGCATACCGTCGCCCTCTGCGCCCATCACCAGCGCCATTGGGCCAGTCATTTTGCTTTGATAAAGATTGTGGTCAGCCTCACCCGCAGTACCGACGATCCATACATTTTGCTCTTGCAGGAAACGCATGGTACGCGCAAGGTTTGTTACGCGGATCAACGGCACCGTTTCAGCTGCGCCACAGGCCACTTTTTTCGCTGTGGCATTCAACTGAGCAGAACGATCGCGCGGAACGATCACGGCATGAACACCAGCCGCATCGGCGCTACGTAAGCAAGCACCAAGGTTGTGCGGATCGGTTACGCCGTCGAGAATCAATAGGAAAGGAGGCTGTTCCAGATTTTCCAGCAGCGCGGGCAAATCATTTTCCTGATACTGACGTCCTTCGCGCACGCGGGCAATAATCCCCTGATGCACTGCGCCTTCAACCTTCTCATCCAACCACTGACGGTTTGCAACTTGAATCACAATGCCCATCTGCTCAAGTTCAGCAATCAGCGGCATCAGACGACGGTCTTCACGACCTTTCATCACGAAGACTTCAAGAAAACGCTGTGGATCGCGCTCAAGCAATGCCTGAACCGCGTGAATACCGTAAATCATTTCGCTCATATTTTTATAACGCTATAACGTCAGCCGCCTGAGTCTTCGCTTTCGCACAGGCCCAGGCGGGAATGAAATCAAAGGCAGCTTATGCTCGCGCTGCCTGTTATTTAAATCAGACTATCGGTTGGTAATGCCATTCCCCTAAGCCTGATATTAGGGGAAGGACACCGATGGGGTCGTAGCGGCGCAAGCCGCCGGAGCGCCCCGCGGTGTACTAGCCCCGGGTATCTCGGGCATCTAAACGATCAACATTTGACTATCACTCGGCGGCTTTTTTACCGGCACGTTTGGCCTTAGTGGCGGCAGCGATTTTCTTGGTCTTCGCCGAAACTTTCTTAGCTTTTGGCTTAACGGTTGTCTGATCGTGATCTTTGGCATTTTTAGCTGGTTTTGCAGGTTTGCCAGATTTATCAATTTTCACTGATTTCTCTTTTTTACCTGCACCGGCTTTGCCTGCTCGCACTGGCTTGCCATTTTTATCTTTACGGAATGCACTATCCGGTTCGAAATTGGCCGGCATCTTACCACCGCGACGCTGTCCACGAGAAGGTGCTTTATCTTCTCTGAGGGTACGCTTCGTGCGTTCTTTCTCGGTTTTGCCTGCGCCACGCGGGGTACGAGTGCTAGAAAGAAGAACAAAATCAATCTTACGCTCGTCCATATGTACCGCGTCTACGCGGATTTCAACTTTGTCGCCTAAGCGATAAGTTTGGCCGGAAGACTCACCAATCAGACGCTGACCCACGTTATCGAAGCGGTAATAATCGTTGTCCAACGCAGAAACATGCACTAAGCCGTCAATAAACAGATCGTCTAAGCGCACGAAGAAACCAAAGCCGGTCACGCTAGAGATAATCCCGGTAAAGGTTTCACCCACGTGATCCTGCATAAAGTCGCATTTCAGCCAGTCTGCAACGTTGCGCGTGGCTTCATCTGCGCGGCGCTCGGTCATGGAGCAATGCTCACCCAGCTGCAACATCTGCTCTTCGTTATAGTGCCAACCGCCGGTTTTCGTCCAACCCGCATGGTCGCCGCCGTGCTCTTTCGCCAGCAGGTACTTGATCGCACGATGCAGGCTCAGGTCAGGGTAACGGCGAATCGGAGACGTAAAGTGTGCATAGGCTGATAACGCCAAACCGAAGTGACCGCGATTTTCTGGATCGTAGACCGCCTGTTTCATGGAGCGCAGCAGCATCGTTTGCAGCATTTCATGGTCAGGACGATCCGCGATTTCATCCATAAGATCGGCGTAATCTTTCGGTTCAGGCTTCATACCGCCGCCCAGCGTTAAACCTAATTCACCCAGCACGCTGCGCAGGGATGTCAGGTGGTCATCGCTTGGACGATCATGAATTCGGTACAGCGCAGGCTCTTCATTCTTCTCAACAAAACGTGCTGCCGCGATGTTGGCCAGAATCATACATTCTTCGATCAACTTGTGCGCATCGTTACGTACCGTTGGCTCAATGCGTTCGATACGGCGCTCAGCGTTGAAGATAAATTTGGCTTCTTCCGTTTCAAATGCAATACCGCCACGCACTTCACGCGCGTGATCCAGTACTTTGTAGAGGCTATGCAGCTCTTCCAAAGGCTTAACCAACGGACGATAGTGCTCACGCAGCTCTTCGTCACCGGCCAAAATATGGGCTACTTTGGTGTATGTTAAACGTGCGTGGGAGCTCATCACCGCTTCGTAGAATTTGAAGGATGTCAGGCGACCCGTTGCAGAAACGGTCATTTCGCACACCATACACAGGCGATCGACCTGTGGGTTCAGCGAACAAAGCCCGTTAGAGAGCACTTCCGGCAGCATAGGAACGACCTGTGATGGGAAGTACACCGAGTTACCACGGCTACGCGCTTCATGATCCAGCGCGGTATTTGGGCGAACGTAGTAACTTACGTCGGCAATCGCCACCCACAAGCGCCAGCCACCACCGCGTTTTTTCTCACAATAGACGGCATCATCAAAGTCACGCGCGTCTTCGCCATCAATGGTAACCAGCGGCAAATCACGCAGATCAACTCGGCCTTTCTTAGCCGCTTCAGGAACTTGCTCGCTTAAATCAGCAACCTGCTTTTCAACCTGCTCAGGCCAAGTATGCGGGATTTCATGCGTACGCAGAGCGATATCCACCGCCATGCTGGTGCCCATGTTATCACCTAATACTTCGACAATTTTCCCCACGGCCTTGGTGCGACGCGTTGGACGTTGAGTGAGCTCAACCACAACCACGTATCCCATACGGGCACCGGCAATAGATTCTGGTGGGATCAAAATATCAAAGCTTAAACGGCTGTCGTCTGGCACCACAAAACCAACGCCTGCGTCGGTAAAGTAGCGGCCCACGATTTGGCTCTGTTTCGGTTCAAGAACACGTACGATGCGCGCTTCACGACGCCCTTTACGATCGGTGCCAACGACTTGCGCCAGCACGACGTCGCCGTGAATACACAGCTTCATCTGTTCTGAAGATAGGTAAAGATCGTCGCGGTCTTTACTCCCTTCAATGCGAATGAAACCGTAGCCATCACGATGGCCAATTACGGTTCCCTTCTTCAAATCGAGACGCTCTGGCAGCGCATAGCACTGGCGTCGGGTGAAGATGAGCTGTCCGTCGCGTTCCATCGCTCTCAGACGGCGTCGCAGAGCTTCTAAATCTTCTTCGCTGGTCAGATTTAGTTCACGCGCGATCTCCTCACGGCTAACGGGCGTGGTGTGCTGCGACAGATGCGTCAGGATAAACTCGCGGCTTGGGATCGGTGAGGCGTACTTCTCTGCTTCGCGTTCCTGGAAAGGATCTTGTGACATTGCGGTTCCTCCGTAGTCATCAGCAATTGCCGCTGAATTGATTATTCAACCAGCAGCAACTTATAAAGCGGTGAGTTTTCTTCAATTAAATCGGCCAGAGTGCATTGATCCAACTCGGCCAGAAAAGCCTGCGTGGCTTTTTGCAGAACTTGCTTCAAGCGGCAGGCTGTCGTGATATGGCAAAACTCGTGAGAGCAGTTAACTAGCGTTAAGGGCTCAAGCTCTCTTACCACATCACCAATACGAATATCTTTCGCTGGCCGTCCCAAGCGAATGCCACCGTTCTTACCTCGAACGGCAGTCACAAAGCCAGCACGGCTCAACTGATTAATAATTTTAACCATGTGGTTACGAGAGACGCCATAGACATCAGTTACCTGCGTGATATTGGTCATCTGATCGGCAGGCAGGGATGCCATGTAAATCAGCGCCCGTAACCCAAAATCAGTAAAACTTGTTAACTGCACGGCTACCTCTAAGTCTAGCTTGGCGTTATCTCGCGATAACTGAGTATAAAAATAGAATATAAAACGAGATATCAATACTGGGAATTCATCCCAAAAATAGATCTATCTATTTGGATAATAAACCAGCCACGGCAAAAGCCACTAGCTATTTAGCAAGAAGAGTACGTTTATCGGGGATATTTGGTGTTTCGGCTCGCGGATTTCAAGCGTGGAGGTAACGCCCTAAAGTAATAAACCGGGCAAAGCCCGGTTCATCAAGAGACAACACAATGCAAACTATTACGCGTCGAACGGGTCGCGCAGGATCATAGTCTCTTCACGGTCAGGGCCAGTAGAAATGATATCAACTGGAACACCTGTCACTTCTTCTACACGCTTGATGTAGTTAAGTGCAGCCTGTGGCAATTTGCTGTGATCTTTAACGCCGAAGGTGGTTTCTTTCCAACCTGGCATAACTTCGTAGATTGGCTCAATGCCTTCCCAGCCTTCTGCGGCCAGCGGAGTGGTGTCAATTTCACGACCATCCGGCATACGATAACCTACACAGATCTTCACTTCGTCTAAGCCATCCAGCACGTCCAGTTTGGTCATGCAGAAGCCAGACAGAGAGTTCAGCTCTACGGCACGGCGAACAGCAACAGCGTCCAACCAGCCGGTACGACGACGACGACCGGTAGTTGCACCGAATTCGTTGCCTTTAGTACACAGGAACTCACCCACTTCATCAAACAGCTCAGTTGGGAATGGACCTGCGCCTACGCGAGTAGAGTAAGCTTTCACAATACCCAGTACGTAGTCTACACAGCGTGGACCCACGCCAGAACCGGTTGCAACGCCACCTGCGGTGGTGTTAGAAGAAGTCACATACGGATAGGTGCCGTGGTCAATATCCAGCAACGTACCCTGTGCGCCTTCAAACATCACAAACTCGCCTTTCTTGTGAGCTTTGTTCAGCAGATCGGCAACGTCAACCACCATTGCAGTGATGATGTCGGCAACGGCCATAACTTCATCCAGCACGGTTTGGTAGTCAACTGCTTCAACTTTGTAGTAATTAACCAGTTGGAAATTATGGTATTCCATAATTTCTTTCAGCTTAACTGCAAAGGTTTCTTTATTGAACAGATCGCCAACGCGCAGACCGCGACGAGCGACTTTATCTTCATACGCAGGACCGATACCACGACCTGTTGTACCGATAGCCTTCGCTCCGCGTGCTTTTTCGCGCGCGTTATCCAATGCCACGTGATATGGCAGGATCAGAGGACAAGCTTCGGAGAGTAACAGACGTTCGCGAACAGGGATGCCACGGGCTTCCAGTTCGGTCATTTCACGCATCAGAGCGTCAGGTGCTAATACCACACCGTTTGCAATAATGCTGGTTACGTTTTCGCGCAGAATTCCTGACGGAATCAAATGAAGAACGGTTTTTTCACCGTTAATGACTAGTGTATGACCTGCATTGTGACCGCCCTGGTAGCGCACAACATACTTGGCCCTTTCGGTTAATAGGTCTACGACCTTGCCCTTACCTTCGTCACCCCATTGGGTGCCTAGTACGACGACATTCTTACCCATTTCACTATCACCACGTTGTTAAAAATGGATTCTACCATCACATTTCGGAGCTTTCAGCACTTTTCAGCACACGATTGCGCAAAAAATCCGAAGATGTTTAGCCCCCCATACGGCTACGCAACATGTAGTAGATAACTAACCCTGCAACCACTAGACCGCCGCCATAACGACGTAAAACTCCGTCAGGTAATTGAGCCATCGTTGCAATCATGCGCCGCCAAACTCGTGGAAAAAGCATTGGTCCGAGTCCTTCGACGATCAAAACCAACCCTAATGCCATCCAAATTGTAGAGTTCATATTTCCCTCAGGCTGTCGACAAAATCAAAAAACAAACAAAAAAAAGGCCCGCGACTAAACGGGCCTTTCTAATCGAGTGTCAAAAACGCGCTTTATTCAGAACGTTTTCTCTAGCAAAGATTATTTAGCAGCTGCATTACCGTTTGGTGATTTCATGTATTTGAAGAAATCACTGTCTGGACGCAGAACCATCACATCTTGGCCATCTTTGAAGCTATTTTCGTAAGCTTTCAGGCTACGAATGAAGGCAAAGAAGTCTGGGTCTTGGCTAAATGCATCAGCAAACAGCTTGGCAGTTACCGCATCACCTTCACCGCGAGTAATACGTCCCTGACGCTCAGCTTCAGCCAGTGTACGCGTTACTTCATAGTCAGCGGTCGCACGCAGCTTCTCGGCTTCTTCCTGACCTTGTGAACGGTGACGACGTGCTACGGCTTCACGTTCTGCACGCATACGCTTGTAGATCGCGTCAGAAACTTCGGCTGGCAGGTTAATTTGCTTGATACGAACGTCAACCACTTCGATACCCAGAGCAGCCATACTGTTCGGGTTTACCGCTGGTTGTTTACCGCTAGTCTCACGCTCAACACGCGCTGCTGCGCTCGCAATGGCATCATCTGCATCGCTTGCGGCGGCATCGTCTACCGTACCGGTGTTCAGTGCATCACGTACGTCTTCCATCAGCTTACCGCGGGAATCCGTTACGATATCTTTGATGTCCAGACGACCGATTTCAGAACGCAGACGGTCACTGAATTTACGTTTCAACAGCACTTCCGCCTGAGAAACATCGCCACCGCCGGTTGCCAGATAGTAACGACTGAAATCGCTGATGCGCCACTTGATATAAGAGTCAACAATCAGGTCTTTTTTCTCTTTGGTAACGAAACGGTCAGCTTGGTTATCCATAGTCTGGATACGTGCATCCAGCATTTTGACAGATTCAATAAACGGTATTTTGAGGTGCAGGCCTGGTGCGTACACCAAAGGCTTGTTCTCATCATCACGCAGAACCTTGCCAAAACGCAGTACGATGCCGCGCTGGCCTTCAGTCACCACAAACAGTGATGCGTACAATACCACCAGGATAACAATGAGAACGAGTAATAGAGACTTACGCATTAGTTATTCTCTCCCTGACGATTGGTATCGTTACGCTGAGCATTCGCTCGGCGCTGGTCCATCACGCTGCTGCTACTTGAATCTGCATTACTGGATGACTTGGTTGCCGCAGGCGTTGGGTCTAAACGAATCAGGCTAGTATCCTGACTGCCAGATTTCGCCGCTGCGTCAGTTTTGCCACCGCGCATCAGCTGATCCAAAGGCAGAACCATCAGGTTATTGCTCTTATCATCAACCAATACTTTACGGGTGCTACCCAATACGCGTTCCATGGTTTCCAGATACATACGTTCACGCGTAATTTGCGGAGACGCTTTGTATTCAGGCAACAGGCGAGCGAAACGGCCGACTTCACCCTGCGCTTCCAGAACGGTACGATCTTTGTAAGCACGCGCATCTTCAAGAATACGTTGTGCCTGACCGTTCGCACGAGGCTGAACTTCGTTGGCATAAGCTTCAGCTTCACGAATGTATTGCTGTTCGTTTTCACGCGCGGCAATCGCATCATCAAATGCAGCTTTAACTTCTTCTGGCGGACGCGCTGTCTGGAAGTTTACGTCCAGCAGGGTGATCCCCATTTTGTAAGGCTTAATGGTTTCTTCCAGCACTTTCTGGGTATCCGTACGAATAATGGTACGGCCTTCGGTGAGGATTTTATCCATTGAGTATTTGCCAATAACCGCACGCAGCGCGCTGTCAGTTGCCTGACGCAGACTGTCATCCGCATTGGTTACGTTGAACAAGTACTCTTCTGGATTGGTTACACGGTACTGCACGTTCATCTCAACGCGTACCACGTTCTCATCCGAAGTCAGCATCACGCCGGACGCTGCCAGTTCACGCACAGATTCCACGTTAACCGGAGTCACTTCATCAACAAAAGTCGGTTTCCAGTTCAAACCTGGCTGTACCAGATGACTGAATTTACCAAAACGTGTCACGACGCCACGTTCGGCTTCTTTAATGGTATAGAAACCACTTGCTGCCCAGATGACAACCACAGCGGCAATAGCAAGGCCAACCACTTTGCCACCCATAGGTGCGCGTGGATTGCCTGAATTGCTAGAACCCGTGCCTTTACCGCCCAGTCCACCCAGCTTTTTGCTCAGTTTACGGAAGATATCATCCAGATCCGGAGGCCCCTGATCGCGGCCACCTTTATTATTGTTGTTTCCGCCGGAGTTGCCGCCATTATTACTGCCGCCTCCCCACGGGTCGCGGTCCTGTCCGTTATTACCGGGCTGATTCCACGCCATGTTTCGCTCCATTCTTCAATGATTGGTGTTCTTCAGACTCATTTGAGTAGGTGATATTAACCAAGTGTTACTAAATAATATACTTTAGTAATTCTTGTTCACGTTTACAAAGTCGATGCCACTCCACAATTGGGAGCCGGATATGTAATCCAATACTGCCATCTTCCTCAATCCACTCTTTCTCTATTGCCTGAAGCTGGTAAAAACGGCTACGTAAACGTCCTGCTTCAGGCGGCAATCGCAACTCGTAGCTTGCAATTTCTCCGCTCAAGCGCTCTGTTAACGCTTGGAACAATAAATCAATTCCCACCCCGGTTTGCGCAGAAACCCAAACCCGAATAGGTAAATTCTCATCGTTCCGATCGATACGCGGTTCGAACTCATCCAGCATATCAATTTTGTTCATCACAAGCAGTACAGGAATTTCATCTGCTTCAATTTCTGCTAATACAGTATTCACTGCATCAATATTCTCATCAACACGAGCATCAGATGCATCAATTATGTGCAATAAAAGTGATGCCTGACGGGTTTCTTGCAGCGTTGCCTTAAACGCAGCCACCAAATCGTGGGGAAGATGGCGAATAAACCCAACCGTATCGGCGAGAACGGTGGTGCCAACATCAACGACGTCAATACGACGTAGCGTCGGATCAAGCGTAGCAAACAGTTGGTCAGCAGCATACACATCTGCTTTGGTTATGTGGTTAAACAGCGTTGATTTTCCGGCGTTGGTGTAACCCACCAGTGACACCGTTGGAACATCCGCACGGCTACGCGCACGGCGACCTTGGTCGCGCTGTTTTTCAACGCGTTCAAGGCGAGACAAAATCAGGCTGATGCGGTCGCGCAGCAAACGACGGTCTGTTTCAAGCTGGGTTTCGCCCGGACCACGTAAGCCGATCCCACCTTTTTGGCGTTCAAGGTGAGTCCAGCCACGCACTAAGCGCGTAGCTAAATGGCGTAGCTGAGCGAGTTCAACCTGCAACTTACCTTCATGGGTACGTGCACGCTGAGCAAAAATGTCGAGGATCAGACCCGTGCGATCAATCACGCGGCACTGGCATAATTTTTCCAGATTGCGTTCTTGGGCTGCGGATAATGCGTGATCAAAAAGAACGACGGAGGCACCGGTTTCTTGAACCGCCTGAGCGATTTCTTCGGCTTTGCCTTCGCCAACAAAATACTTTGGATGCGGGGCCTTGCGGCTGCCGGTAACAACGCGTAATGCTTCTACGCCCGCGGAGGAGACTAAGGACTCAAACTCTCTGAGATCTTCAATATCTCTTTCTTGGGAGAAATAGACGTGAACCAATACGGCCTGCTCGCCGGCTTCGTAACGGTCAAACAAACGTAAAACCTCTCAAGCGGATGGGACCGATGAGAACGGAGAGCATCAATGACAAACGATCATTAACACCCTCCGACTGAGATAACGAACGATGCGGCTTATTCAGCGTCATCGCTGTCCTGAGACGACGGTGAAGACGCCTGATTACTACCGTGGTAGTTGCTGCTGCCGCCAGTTCCCGGATTATTGCTATGATGAGAAACCGGACGAGACGGAACAACGGTAGAAATTGCGTGCTTATAAACCATCTGGCTAACAGTGTTTTTCAACAGAATGACAAACTGATCAAAAGACTCAATCTGGCCTTGCAGCTTAATACCATTCACCAAATAGATTGAAACTGGGACACGTTCACGACGCAGTGCGTTCAGGAACGGGTCTTGTAAAGATTGCCCCTTAGCCATTCTATCTTTTCCTTATTTGCTAGTTGTTTGTTGTATGTTACTAAGAGTCCAACGACTCCAATCAAAATAAACTGCGTAAAAATTTGCGCACTGAGTACTTTACTCAAAATAATCCCAGCAACAGACCGTATGTTCATGAGTCCCCAGAAGCATAGATAATCCTGTTATTCACAGGTCACTATGTGATTACGGCGAACAAACACAGACCCTGCGTCTGCAACGTGAAACATAATGAGTATATGGTGCATGAATCTCCCTGATTCAAGTACCCATCGGCCTAATTACGGCCCAATCACCTCAATTGTACACAATCAATCAAGCGATGCACGAACAACCTGTGCCACACTTTCCAGAGCCTGCAACGGTTCATCACTATCTAACCAATGCACAGACTCCCAACCGCGCAACCAAGTCATCTGACGTTTTGCCAACTGGCGTGTTGCACAAATTCCACGGTAAACCATTTCATCGTAGTCTATTTCGCCCTCCAGATATGACCACATCTGGCGGTAGCCCACGCAGCGCACAGAAGGTAAGTCTGTGTGCAAATCACCACGTTCGAACAAGGCTCGGGCTTCAGCTTCAAAACCCGCGGCCATCATCTGCTCAAAACGCAGGGCAATTCGCTGGTGTAACTGCTCACGCGTTGCAGGTGCAATCGCAAACTGTTGCACATTGTAGGGTAGCGTTTCGCCTGAAATTTTAGTCAGTTCAGTTAAAGTTTTACCCGAAATAAGAAAAACTTCCAGTGCGCGACTCAGTCTCTGTGGATCATTTGGATGAATCCTAGCCGCAGAAACAGGATCAACCTGCTGTAACTGACGATGTAACGCCTCCCAACCCAGCTCTTGTGCCTGTTTTTCTATCTGGGCTCTGACTTCTGGATCCGCAGCGGGCAAAGGCGAAAGCCCTTCCAGCAATGCTTTAAAGTAAAGCATGGTTCCACCCACAAGGAGGGGAATTTTCCCTTCAGAGGTGATCGCTGCCATTTCACGTAATGCATCGGCACGAAAATCTGCCGCAGAATAACTTTCCGCAGGATCACGGATATCGATCAGCCGATGTGGAGCCTGTGCTAGCTCTTCAGCGGTTGGCTTTGCGGTGCCAATATCCATTCCACGGTAGATTAGAGCAGAATCAACGCTAATAAGTTCAACGGGAAAGCGCTGGCGCAACGACATAGCAAGAGCCGTTTTCCCAGACGCTGTCGGCCCCATAATAAAAATGGCAGGAGGAAGAGAATTATTGGCGTTAATCATAAAATATTTTATTCAGCTCTTTATCAATGGGACTGTAACGAAACCAGCGCTGGCGCTAAATCTACGGGGTGCAATAGCGCAGAAGGCGGCGACTTTACCAGCACAGGGCAAAGCCGTTCAACCTCGGCTAACAATTGGATAGCTTGGGAAACACTCCACTGCTCACGCTCGGTCACTAATTGGCTGGCTAACCACTTGCTTATCACCGCCGATTCCGCCTCTGGCGTTGCTGCTAAGAAGGCAAGCAACGCAGGGATAAGCTGCGGTAAGTTCTGATGGCGTAACGGCAGCGGTACGGCCCGTAGCGTGGCTCGCTGGCGTTCCAAAATAAGATCAATGCCCAGATTTTTTAACGTTTCCGCACCGCTTTGCGCACCTTTGATTTCTTCTGCACTGAGCGTGAGCTTGACCGGAATCAACAGCGGCTGCGGACGTAAACCTTCTGCACTTGGTAATAACTGCACCTGACGCAGTTCTATTTCAGCGACGTCTAAATTTAATAAGGCCACGCCGTGCTGGCGTTCTAGCAGCGCGTAATGGCGCTCACAGATCGTCATTACGCGTCCGAAACTATTCTCACCGTGTTGCAACGGCGCTGAAGCAGGCTGCGGGAACATCTCTGTCTTACGGCTATTTTCCGCAGAAAGAGCGTCTTGATGTTGCACCACCTGCGGCTGAGGCATCCGTTTTTCGGGAACCTGCATCAAACGCTGGTATAGCTGCCCTTCCTGTTTTTGATAGCCGTCGCCCGCAGAAAAGTGACGATTTTCACTCGGCGCTCGCTTCTCAGAAGCAGAACCGTGCGAAGTTGATTTTCCGTATGCCGGTGAGGGTTCACGCATCGGGGTTTTACTGAACTGGTTAACGCCTGCCGCAACGCGGTTTTCCGGCTCCCAACGTGGCGCTTCTTCTGTTTCAGCGACCACCTCGGGCAACGAAGGTTGTTCGGCCTGTTGCAGTACTGAAATAACCGCCTGATAGATAAAATCATGCACTAAACGAGCCTGATGAAAACGCACTTCATGCTTGGTTGGATGCACATTGACATCAACCTGGTGCGGATCAACGGTCAAATAGAGAACGTAGGCTGGCTGTTGATCATCTTTCAGCTGATCTTGATAGGCTTGGCGGATAGCATGAGTAATCAATTTGTCGCGCATCATACGGCCATTAACATAGCTGTACTGCATTTCGGTTAGCTGACGCGAACCCACCGGATCGGCAACCCAGCCATGAATGGCTAAATCACCGTGCTCCCATTTTATTTCCAGCGCATGCTGAATAAATGCGGTACCGCAGATCGACCCTAGACGGCGCTCTTTTTGCCCATCGTCTTTGACCGCACGGTATTGGCGCATCATTTTACCGTTGTGATGCAGTTGAATCGTAACGTCAAATCGAGCCAAAGCAATGCGGCGCACCACTTCGTCAATATGGCCAAACTCCGTCTTCTCAGTACGCATGAATTTGCGCCGTGCTGGCGTGTTGTAGAATAAATCCAAGACTTCAACGGTTGTGCCTATCGGATGAGCGGCAGGCTTCACCGTTACCGCCATATCACGCCCTTCAGCGTAGGCTTGCCATGCTTCGCTTTGCTCGGCGGTACGCGACGTCATGGTTAAGCGCGAGACCGAACTGACGCTTGCCAGCGCTTCTCCACGAAATCCGAGGCTCATGATAGCCTCAAGATCGTCAAGTGACGTGATTTTGCTGGTGGCATGCCGCGCTAACGCCAAGGCCAATTCGTCTTTGTTAATCCCACAGCCGTTATCACGAATACGGATCAGCTTGGCACCGCCGCGTTCGATCTCAATATCGATTCGCGTTGCACCTGCATCTAAACTGTTCTCCACCAGCTCTTTAACCACCGATGCAGGGCGTTCCACCACTTCGCCCGCGGCGATTTGGTTGGCAAGCTGCGGAGGTAAAACCTGAATCGGCATATGTTTTCCTTGGTTAGAGAACCTTAAATAACAAAGAGTGAAATCAAAGTTTAAGCCTGTGGGATCACCAGCGTTTGTCCAATCTGGACTTCACCTGATTTCATCTTATTAGCCTGCTGAATTTTGCTCATGCTCACACCATAGCTGGCGGCGATTTTTGTCAACGTATCACCACGTTTTACCGTATGTGTCACTCGCTTGGCTTTAGTGCTTACGGTCTTGCTCGCGGCTGTTTTGCTAGCAGTCGCAGATACCGCAGTAGCCGCTACGCGATTCCCAGCAGGAACCTTCAGCTTTTGCCCAACCCAAACGCCTTCTTTCTTCAGGCTATTTTGCTGCATCAGCTTGGTCATAGTTGTGCCGTAGCGATTGGCTATGCCCAGCAAGGTTTCACCGCGCTTCACAACGTGAATCTGCGTTGCACCAGAACTCACTCTGCTCGCTGAGGAATTGCTCTCACTCACAATACGGCTTGCTGTTGGAGTCTTGCTAGAGCTACCGGCCGACACGAAGCTCTGCGGCCGGTTTTCGACCTTTGGGCCATTTTGCAACGGATGCGAAAGGAAATAGCTCCGCACCCCCTTATAAATAGCCTGCGCGATTTTCTCTTGATAGGCAGCGCTGCCCAGCAAGCGTTCTTCGCCAGCATTACTAATAAAGCCCGTTTCTACCAGCAGAGACGGAATATCCGGCGAGCGTAGAACGCCTAGACTTGCGTGTTCAGGACGACGTTTATGCAGATTACCAATGGACTGCATTTGACGAATCACCTGCACCGCGACGTCATAACCAACGCGCTGTGAATGGCCGAATTGCAGATCGAGAACCGCTTGGCTAAGGTATTTATCGTCGCCGCTATTGGCTAACACATCACCCGCACCACCCAGCAATTCTGACTGTTTCTCGTGTTGCTCCAGCCATCCCGCCATTTCACTGTTAGCACGACGGTTTGATAACACCCATACGGACGAACCTGTCGCACTGCGATTAGGAGCCGCATCCGCGTGAATTGAAATCAGCAGATTGGCCTGTTGCTTACGCGCCACATCAGAACGCCCCATGACAGAAATAAAGTAATCGCCGGTGCGGGTTAACACCGGTTTAAACATCGGGTCATCATCCATTAAATTCTGTAAGCGCTTGGCAATCGCTAACGTTACGTTCTTCTCACGCAGGCCATTGCCGCCAATCGCGCCGGGATCTTGCCCACCGTGTCCGGCATCGATCGCCACCACCACCTGCGAACCATCAGATCGCGAGCTACGGCGCGAAACAGGAACGGCTGGCGTTTCAGTCGTAGTAACCACCGTTGGCTTGGTTGGATTAAAGGGATTTCCACCATTTGATGGCGCAGGGGCTGGTGCTACGCTTCGCGCCGAACCATGAGAAGCCGTACTGCGCGGTTGATTGAACACCGGTTTTGGTGCCGCCACAGGGGCATCATATTTCAGCGTAAAAACGACCATCTGCCCTTGATTAGAGGCACTCACCTTAGCTTTACGCGTCACATCAAAAATCAGTTGAACGTTATTATCGCCCGCAATATTACCCGCTCGGATTTGGCTCAGCATATTCTCGCCGCTGAACGTCATGGGCAGGCCACTGGTAATTTTTTTAGTTTCAGAAATATTAACCAGCACCCGATTTGAACTGGGCTGGGAAGAAAAAGTATAGTTGGGTGCTCCGTTAAAACTCAGCGTCACACGCGCTTCGTTTTTACCGTTTGAAACCTGAATATTGGTCAACTGCGCGGCGCTAATCGCGCCAGAAAATAGCAGCCCTAGCAATCCTAACCACGTTACCGTACAGATTCGCTTCCACATGCGCATCATCGACTACCCTTGTTGCCCGTTCAATCGTGCCAAAATCGACTGGCCATGTGGCGTATGAGCATCAATCGACGCTTCTCGCCCCTCGCCCTGATAAGCCATATGCAGGCTCAGGTCTGGATTTGGTAAAAAGCCTTCGCCCTGCTGCGGCCATTCCACCAAACAGATGGCATTTTCATCAAAATAGTCGCGGATCCCCATAAACTCGAGCTCTTCAGGATCGGCCAAACGATATAAATCAAAGTGATAAACGTTCATTGGCGTTAACGCATAGGGTTCAACCAAGGTATAGGTTGGGCTCTTAACGTTGCCCTTATGGCCTAACGCCTGTAAAAAACCACGGCTAAAGGTGGTTTTACCTGCACCTAAGTCACCATATAAGTAAATAACGGTCGCACTATCACAGGCGTTCGCCAGTGAAGTACCCAAAGCGATGGTTGCCGTTTCATCCGGCAAAGAAAGTACGATGTTTTTCATAATAGTTATTTCTTACTGGTTCTTTATTAAGGTTTTTCTTTAGGATCAGCGTGTTCGATAACAGTTCGCTAGGGCAATATGTCAGACTCTTAAGTCGTCTTAGGGTTCACATAATGGCGAATAACGGCAAAAAGATCTGTCGCTAACATGCCGCGCTCACCAAACTCTTCCGCAATTTCATCGGCAGCCGCACCGTGTACCACGCATCCTGAACAGGCAGCATCATACAGCGGAAGCTTTTGTGCCAGCAAACCGCCGATAATACCAGACAAAACGTCCCCCATCCCGCCGGTTCCCATTCCAGGATTTCCCACGTCCGCGACGGACATCTTTTTTTCACTGGCAATCAACGTGCCGGCACCTTTTAGCACCACCACGCCGCCATATTTTTGCTGAAGTTTTTTTACAGCCTTTATTCTATCTAGTTCAATCTCAGCCACACTGCAATTTAGTAGTCTTGCCGCCTCGCCAGGATGCGGTGTCAAAATGCGGTGCTGATTCACGTTCGGTGACTGTGCTAATAAATTCAGCGCATCGGCGTCCCACAGCATTGGTTTGTCGAAACGTTGAAGCTGCTGCACGGCTTGGCGAGCCCACTCCGTTTGGCCTAAGCCGGGGCCAATCACAATCACGTCAGCCCAATCAAGCGCTGCATCAAGCGAGGCTTTGGTTAATGCCTGCACCATCATCTCAGGGCAAGACGTCAGCAATGGCGCAATATGCTCAATGTGAGTAAGTACTCGCACCAACCCAGCACCGCTACGCAGAGCAGCCTCACCCGCCATGCGAATAGCACCAGCCATACCGTGATCGCCACCGATAAGCAGTAGGCGACCATTATCGCCTTTATGCGAACAAGGCCGCCGAGGATGTAGCCACGTATTCAGCAGGCTGGCATCAAGCCGTGCAATCGGCGCATTCTGTTTTTTGAGCCAGTGAGATAGCCCCAGCTCGTCACAATGTAATGTGCCGACCACATCGCGGGCATATCCGGTGAGCTGCCCAGGTTTGCAGGCAATAAACGTTTGAGTGTGCTGAGCCTGAATAACAGCGCCATCAGCATGGCCAGTATCGGCGTTCAGACCAGAGGGAATATCAAGCGAGAGTATCGGGGCAGGATGCTGATTTGCCGCTTGAATCAATGACGCATACGGCTCACGCGGTGCCGCACGTAAACCAATGCCGAGCAAGCCATCAATAATCAGTTCAATATCACCAGCAAATTCCGTGTTAACGCCCTGAATCTCGCCACCGGTGCGTATCCATGCATCCCGTGCCTGCTGCGCCTCCGACGGTAACGGCCCATTATGCTCAACCGCAACCAACGTGACCTGAATGCCTAATTGCCGTGCTAAATGCGCCACGACATAACCATCACCACCGTTATTGCCATGACCGCACAACACCAACCAGCGACGAGTAGTAGGATAAAATTGCCGCGCACGATGAAAAGCCGCCAGTCCCGCACGTTCCATTAGCTGATACAAAGACAACCCCAACTCAGATACCGCTCGCTGCTCAAGCTCACGGACGTTATCCGCAGGATAAACAGAATATGGTAAACTGGAGTTGAAATGTTTCTGATAATGGCCCGTCATGACACACCCCCTCGATCTCAATCAGTTAGCCCAACATATCAAGCAATGGGGGCAATCGCTAGGATTCCAGCAGGTTGGAATATGTGATACCGACCTATCGGTTGAAGAGCCGCGCCTGCAGGCATGGCTGGATAAGCAGTATCACGGTGAGATGGAGTGGATGGCGCGCCACGGCATGATGCGAGCCAGACCGCACGAATTACATCCCGGCACGCTGCGGGTTATCAGCGTGCGCATGAACTATCTTCCGGCAAACGCGTCTTTCGCTAAAACACTCAAAAATCCACAGCTAGGCTATGTGAGCCGCTACGCCCTTGGGCGGGATTATCACAAACTGCTACGTAATCGACTTAAGCGTTTAGGCGATATGATTCAAGAGTATTGCGTTGGTATAGACGTTAACTCTCGCCCATTCGTGGATTCCGCCCCTATTTTAGAACGTCCTTTAGCGGCTAAAGCCGGAATAGGCTGGGTTGGTAAACACTCACTAATCTTAAATAAAGAGGCCGGTTCCTGGTTCTTCTTAGGTGAGCTATTACTCGATCTCCCACTCCCAGTTGATAAGCCTCAAGAAGAGCAATGTGGCCGCTGCGTGGCCTGCATCACCACGTGCCCAACCGGCGCAATTGTTGAGCCTTATGTCGTGGATGCCCGCCGCTGCATTTCCTATCTCACCATCGAGCTAGAAAGCGCCATACCAGAAGAGTTCCGGCCGCTGATGGGCAACAGAATCTATGGATGTGATGACTGCCAGATGATCTGTCCGTGGAATCGTTTTTCTCAGCTAACAGAAGAAGGTGATTTTAGCCCGCGCCAAAATCTGCACACGCCAGAATTGATCGCGCTGTTTCAGTGGGATGAAAAGACTTTCCTAAAAATCACCGAGGGTTCAGCCATTCGTCGCATTGGACATCTGCGCTGGCTGCGCAATATTAGCGTCGCTTTGGGTAATGCTCCCTACGACGCACAGATTATTCCTCTGCTGCAATCAAGAATGGGATTGTCTGAAGTTTTAGATGAACATATCGAATGGGCGGTTAAGCAGCAGCAAGAAAAACGCAGTGAAAACGCAATAGAAATTCAGACCAGCCAACAGAAACGGCTTATCAGAGCCATTGAAAAAGGCCTGCCACGAGACGCATGACCCACTGGGAATATCATGTTTATCAGCGTTATATTTTGTTGCCCTTCGCCTGTGCATAAAAATAAATTTAGTTTGTGATTCAACAGCAAGACAAAGTGCAAGTGATCCATATGCCATTTTTAACATTAAATTAATTCATTTAAATCAAAAAGTTAATTTAATGGTCTTGTGCTGGTTCTAGGAAGGTATGAGAAAGATATGCTGGCTAGCCTGTGGATAACTCTGTTCATGAAAATCATACTGATTATGACAAATAGAGAAACTGCCCACATGAGGCATCGCTGAATTTAGAAGAATTTTAAGAAGAAAATTGGAGCGGGAAACGAGACTCGAACTCGCGACCCCGACCTTGGCAAGGTCGTGCTCTACCAACTGAGCTATTCCCGCATTTGACGCTTTAGCATCGACACCTTACTACTGGGTCAGTAATAACGGCGTTAGAAATTGGAGCGGGAAACGAGACTCGAACTCGCGACCCCGACCTTGGCAAGGTCG